>JAPLSR010000441.1 GCA_026398545.1 Candidatus Sumerlaeota bacterium
AAAAACTCAGCCAATATGGAAAGCTGCTGAAGGAAATAGGGATTGATGAAATCGCCATTGATTCCCTCAGCAAATATGGGAAACATGTCCCCTTCATTGTCCGCCTTTGCCATTACCGGCTCATAATAAAGGAAAAGCCGAAAGATTTGAAAATGACAGATGAGCAGATTCAGGAATATCTTCGCATAGAACACCCGGATAACTACCTCCATGGTTTGAATCGCCAGATCTTTGCGCTCACGGATATTATTGAGATGGCTGATGCAAACAAGATTGAGGACATAACCGAGGTGCAGATGAATGACCAGCATCTCATCAGAGAGATTCCCAAACCCGGTGAGACGCCACCGCCTGGCGAAGCACCCGCCTCCTCCATTGTCCCGCCTGATGTCCTTCCCGGGGAAGCACCCACGGCTCCTGCCGGCGAATTCGAACCCGAGATGGGACTTGGGGCACCGGCAGCCTTGAGGAGACAAGGCTACCCAATGGGCGGGGTGGAAATGGAGGCAGCCCCGCTCATGCGCGTCGGTCCTGCCATGGGCAGACCCACCTTAGTCAGGATGCAGGAGGCGTCGCTTCAGAACCTCATTGCCGTTGGTATGCCGCTCATTATCCGCGTCAACGGCTCCAATTTCAATATCACAAACTTCTTATACACCGTGTGCAACTCTCCCAAGTCGTATGAACTTGACTCCCTCATTATCAACACCATCAAGGAAAGGGAAGGCGTCCTGGATGCCTATGCTTGGGTCAATGTCCTCGCAAGTGTGGAAGGAGTTATTGTCGACCTGGATACAATCTGGAAGGAGCCGAAAAAGGAGGAAGCAAAACCAGCGGCTCCCGGACCTGCAGTGCCGGCTCTGATTCCCGGAGTTGTTCCTCCAGCCGCCGGCGCACCTTCAGGCGCGGGTGTCCCCCCGGCCGCCGTGCCTCCAGCTGCCGCTACGCCCCCAGCTGCCGCTCCAGTAAGACCAGGGGTGGAGAATCTCTAATAAACGGGGGACTCATCTAAGTAGGAAGGTAAGGGTGAACAGGATGATTTCAAAAGAATTGCTCGAGATTCTGGCATGCCCTAAATGCAAGGGACCGCTTGATTGGGACAAGGAGAATGATACCCTCATCTGTCAGGTGTGCCGGCTCCGCTATCCCATAATAGACGGCATTCCCGAGTTGCTTTTAGACAGGGCGCAAATAATGTAGCACCGCTTTAAGGATGAAGTATGAAGGATGAATGATGAATTATTCCGCGTTGCAGAGATTCGGCTTGCGGCTTTTTTATCATAAACGAAACTGACGATGATTCTTGGAGGCAAACTAAGCATGAACCTCAATATTTACAGGGCAAATAATAATCTCTACATTGATGTCCAGGGACGCGTTGTTCTGGATTTTTGTGAACAGCTGAAAAACACTGCCATTCCCTTAATAGATAAGGGAATCAGCCAGGTGTATGTGGACCTCTCCGCCGTGGATTTTATTGACAGCGCCGGGCTTGGGGTGCTGGTCGGACTGAAAATGACATCCAACAAGAACAAGGCGCGGATGGTTCTTGTCGCTCCCTCAAACACCGTTAACGATATCCTCTTAGTATCCAAACTCCATAGCATATTTGACATCATGACCGGTTCCGAGGCTGACGGCCTGAAGAAGTCAATAGTAGTCAAGGAGAATCTTATAAAGACCCTGAACGAGGAGGAGGTGAGCCTTCGCACGGGGGCTCCTCGGGAGGCAGGAATCACTGAGGAAGTCTCCATCAAAAAACCGATGTCTGCTGCTCCCTTA
>JAPLSR010000154.1 GCA_026398545.1 Candidatus Sumerlaeota bacterium
AATGACTATTCCCTTACATCCGGGACACTTTTCACCACATATACTGAACTATCATCCCTCAATACCTTGCCAAATGATTTCAAATCGTATCTTGCCAATCTATCCGATAAAGAGGCAATTTTGCAACAGCTTGAAAAACAATTCCAGAAAAACGCTCAATTACCAGCCGCCCGTGAATTGGAGTGGGTTCATGCCGATGCCTGCTACAAACGTTTATTCGCTCAAAAAGTAAAGGAACAAATTCAGTTCAAGGAAGAAGAGGCAAGAGAATATTATGAAAAATATAAGGAATTCTATCATGGAACATCTCAAAAACGCCTCGCTTATCTAATAATCAAACCTCCTGACATAAAATCTCTCATTCCACCCGTATATCATAAAAAACTCAATGTACTACAGAGGAGCGTTTTGTCGCTCCGGGAGAAAATGGCTCAAAATCCCGAAAACTTTATAACAGAAGCCAAGAAATTCGCCAATAATAAACCGGACGTCACCTTTAATGAAACCAATTGGTTAGAAGAGTTACCCGTCAGTTGGAAACTCAATACTTCTCTTATTGAATACCCAAAGGGTGCAATCTCACAAGTATTAGCAACCCCCAATGGATTTATTATTTTCAAGGTAACTGATGAAAAAAAACCACGCATCCTCTCATATGATGAGGTGAAAGATAAGGTTCGTAGAGTGATTATGGGGATGAAAGTGACAAAACTCTCTAAAGAAATTCAGGATAAAATGCTGAAAGATTATCATTTCAGACTTCTTATCAATAACCCGTAATTTATGGAAGAAAAAACACCAAAAAGTTACCAGCGGGAGAAGCTGAAATGGGCAATAGCCTCTTATATCCTGGAGATGGGCGCTCTCGCCCTCTTTGTGCTCACATACTTGAGCGCCATCTTGCGTTCCCTCCTTGAGAAATTATTCGCAAGTCACCTCATCCCTGTTTTTATCGGATATGTCGCCATCATCGCCCTCTCGCATCTGGTCTTATTCTTTCCGCTGTCATTCAAACGTGGATATCTTCTTGAGCACAAATATGGGATGTCCAACCAGACATTTGGCGCGTGGCTCAGGGATTATTTGAAAATGACCGCAGTGGGATGGTTTTCAGGATTCATTGCCGTGTCTGTTGTTTTTTATCTATTACGGCGTAATCCTGCAGGATGGTGGTGGCAGTCTGCCTTTGTTCTCTGGGTGGGATACATCTTCCTTGTTCATCTCACACCTGTCCTTATCCTGCCACTTTTTTTCAAATTCAAACGGCTTGAGGACAGGGTGATTCTTGATAGAATTTCAAATGTGAGCGAAGCGGCGGGCGTAAGAATTGGCGGGATATATGAATTTAACATGAGCCGCATGACCAGGTCGGCGAATGCCGCAGTCACAGGGCTCGGTTCCACGCGGCGCATTCTTCTTGCGGACAATCTACTATACAACTTCACGCCGGATGAAATTACCACCATTGCGGCACATGAGATTGCCCACCACAAATGCCGCCACATGGGCAAAATCATTACCGTGAACCTTATTCTTTTATTTATACTTCTTTGTGGCGGGTATGTAATAATTAATTATAGTTCCACTGCATTTGGTCTGCGGGGACCGCAGGATGTGGCATCGCTTCCACTGCTTGCATTTGTCCTCGGGATGGGTAGCCTGTTTTTTCTTCCAATGGTGAACAGTCTTCTGCGGATGTTTGAGAGGGAGGCAGACCGACTCAGTCTTATCTGGTGCGGCAATCCGGAAGCCTTCATCTCCATGATGCAAAAATTAACGAGCGAGAACCTTGCCGACCCTTCACCAAGCCCCGTGGTGGAATTCATTTTTCACAGCCATCCATCGGCTCAGAAAAGAATCGCTCTGGCACTGTCATTTAAGGAATGTCGCCCGGAAACACAGGGCGATAAGGGATAAGACTCATCAGTTCTGTGCGGCTCAGTCCGGTCTGTAGTGGCACCCGAGGCTTTCGCGATTTTCCTGGGCGGCAAAGAGTACAGCCATGGCTGTTTGCACCACATTCCTGAGTCCTATCAATTCATCGGAAAGCACAGCCTTTTTGTAAAATGCCTCAACCTCGCTGCGCAATTCGCGGAGAATATCCCGTGCCCTTTCAAGACGCCTCGACGTGCGAGTCAGACCAACATAATTCCACATGGTGTATTTAATTGTCAGCCAGTCCTGATATATGAGGGCGGGGTCAACTTTTTCCTTTTCATGCGCCCAGGGCTCAATCTCCGGAAAATAGTATGAATCCCGGTTTTTTCTGACCTCCGCCGCCGCACGCCTTCCAGCCTCATATCCCCACAGGAGACCCTCAAGGAGGGATGTGCTTGCAAGGCGATTCGCCCCATGTAAACCGGTGCAACTCACCTCACCAACGGCGCGCAGTCGGCTCATTGATGTCTGCCCCTGGAGGTCAACAGAAACCCCGCCGCAGGAATAGTGCGCCGCAGGGACAACTGGGATTGGTTCCCTTGTAATATCAATTCCGGCATCCAGACAGGTCTTGTAAATGGTGGGAAAGCGTGATTTGAGCCATTCCGGTTCCTTATGAGTGATATCGAGATACACACAGGGTTCATCGTGGGTCAACATCACTTCCTGGATGGCGCGTGCAACAATATCTCGCGGGGCAAGGGAACCCATCGGGTGAATCTTCTCCATGAACCGTTCCCCATTTTTCCTCATGAGGATAGCACCCTCTCCCCGAAGCGATTCGGAAATAAGAAATCGTTTTGCCCCGTGATGTAACAATGCAGTGGGATGGAACTGGATATATTCCAGATTGAGCAGGCGCACACCGGCGCGATATGCAAGTGCAATACCATCCCCCCGCGCGCCGCGCGGATTGGTTGTATGGAGATAAATCTGCCCGAGTCCGCCCGTGGCTAAAATGGTCTCTCCCGCAAGGATGGGAACCACGCGGCGTTCCTTCTGTAGAAAGGCATATATCCCCACACAGGTGAGGGGCTGATAGACATCCAGAGGGGCGCGGGAGTGATGTGAGAGGGTCAGAAGGTCAACAGCGGTGGTCTCCGTCATGATTGTAATCCGCGGATGGTTTTTCAAGGCGATGCTGAGACTCGTCATGATGGCATGACCACTTCTATCCGCGGCATGGATGATTCGCGGACATGAATGAACGCCCTCCATGGCAAAATCCAGAGCACCGGAGTTATTGTGGTCAAAAGGAACTTTGTACTTCCTGATAAGAAGTTTTTTGACGAGTGGAGGTCCCTTTTCTGCAAGGAATTTCACAGCGGGTGGATAGGACCTTCCTGCGCCTGCCTCCATGATGTCATGCGTTAGACTTTCAGGGGAGTCGCCCTCGCATTTATAGATAATCCCCCCCTGAGCGTATTCGGTATTGCCCTCTGATGGGTCATCTGTATTGGTGATGACAGTCACCTGAGCGCCAGCATCCGCCGCAGCAAGAGCCGCCGTTGCGCCAGCAATGCCGCATCCAATGACCAGAATCTCTGCTTTGGTTTTTTCCAACATTTTTCCTTCCAGTCCGATAAAATCAGCGGGGATACCCGCAACCTTTATTACTTCCCCCAGACTTCAAATTCCTGTATGCGCGCCACAGAATCGAAGAGACACGATTTTGTCACATGCAATCGGACACATCGCGCCCTGATGCTTTCCTTTCCGGCCGTCGCTATCACTTTGGCGGAGTCGGCTAGTTTTATAAACTGAAATGCCGATGGCTCTTCCATCTTCCCGGAATCCTTGAGTCTATCGAATTCGATGACGGTTTTCCAGGGTCCTCCAAGCGTTGTGCCCGCATCTATGGAGAAAGAAACAACATCAAAGCCGGTTGCATCACCAATAAAACCGGGATTCTTGAGGATGAAACCTGTAATGTCATATTCCCTGCCGAGGTCGATGGCAAGCCAGTGGTCATCGGGATGTGAGACTTCACACCATTTTGTCTGAGGGTTGCCATCAAGCGCCATAGCGCCTGTCTGGTCAGGGTCATTATGTCCCGACTCGCGCCACTTCTTACATGATAGGGAAAGATTTTTCCCATCTGGCGGTGATGGCATAATCTTTTTCATTGCCTCAGGCGCAGAGATGCGGAACTTCTCGTCGACTCCGAGGTCATTATAGTCCGCAGGCGGGAGTTTGGGGAAGGGGGCGTGAGGCTCCTTCTGATACCAGAGCGCTACGCTGGAATAATCGTCCTGTCTGTCGCCAACGTCATAGCCATGACAGCGCATGACCACCCTGATGGACTTTTTGAACCGAATCGGGTCAGGAATGTGGAAACGATAGGCGGTCATGCGGTTCTCTTCGGGTCCAAAGGATGTCCCGTGAAAAAGGGCGTTTTCCTCTGTGCGGAAACCCCAGGCATAGCCAAAATAATCCTCTGCACCAGTTCCGGGGAGGGTTGGCGATGTATCATCATCGATATAAATATCATTCCCCCCCTCCACCCATGCCCCTGCACTCAGGAGGTGATAGTTCATGATAGTCCCGACGTAATGTCCCTCCCCTTGCGCGTCAAGAATGGTATAGGGCACGCCCTTGCGCACGGGATTTTCGCGTCGCCACTGGGCATGAAACAGGGCGGCATTCTCCGGCAGGGCGGGGAACCGTTCATAATCCGCCTGAAAAAAGAAAAGGCTGACGGAGCGCTCACTCCGGTTTTCAATTGTGAACTGTGCCTTCTTGAAAAAGGGCATGGGCCAGTAACAATTGAGTGCGGAGTGATTCTCCCCTCCTGCGGGAAACATCTCCACCATGGCGGATTTTAATTTGCGCTCCTTGCCGAATCCCACGCCAAAGAAATCCCCCAGAGAGACTTCAATGCTGGGTGTCTTTTCATCATCCCAATAAACGCGCAGAACCAACAGCGCCTGAATTTGTGGAATATCCGATTGTGCCGTTATCCAGATATGACGAATAACTGCAGGACCTTCCATATCCCCAACAACCGTTGTTGCCTTGCTGGGGATTCCAAGCACCCGTGCCTCACGCCGGCATTGCCCATTACCAGTGAGATAAACAGCGTCGCCCGGATTGCCCCATAAAAGTGGATTTCCAGATAATAGTGAGACAAGTATAAGTATTAAAAATAGTAAAGGCATGTATGTCCCTCGCGTGAAAATTAAATCCTTCAATTTATTGTTAATTTGAGTAAACATAATGCATAAAGGATGCCCCTTGTCAATATTTCCCGCTCTATATTAAACCGGATACAATCTGAACCCGACCCCAAACTATTTTACACCCCGGATAATCTCTATTATCAGATGGCAAAGGCGGAAATATCCCTTCAGGACTGGAATGCCGCCATGGATTATCTCAAAAAAGGACTTGCACGTCAAAGGAGCGCTTCCTATATAAATGCACTGAGTTTTGTTTATAAAAACAAGGGAGATTTTGAAAAGGCTGAAGAAATACTCACGGATGAACCGAAACTCTTCCCTGACGCCTTAGAGTTGAAGTCATCCCTTGCAACATTGCAGAAAGTGAGACATTCTGAGGAAAGGATGAAATGATGAGAAGATTCTCAATCATTCCGATTTGCATTCTGGTGGCTGTCCTTGTCAGCGGCTGTTCTATTTCCATCCTGCAGGGAAAAGCCAGTTCAAAAAAGGACGCCTCCAAGATGACGGGGGAAATCGTCCTCTACTGGAGAAGCGAGACCGAACGGGGTTATTATGGTTTTAATGTTTACCGTGGTGAGTCCAAGGATGGTACATATATAAAAATCAATAAAGAGATTGTCCACGTTGCGGAAACCACCGGCACACCGCAGGAATATGTGTATGTGGACCAGCCTCTTGAAATCGGCAAGGTTCACTATTATTATATTGAATCAGTCTCCTTTGCCGGGACAAAAGAAGAAATCACCCCAAGAACTAAAGTCGTTGTCAAACACATCGTTGATGAGTCCCAGAAGGAAGTCTGGATGGAAAACAAGCAAAAATCTCGGTAAGTTAGAGAGAGATAATCCCTTAAGAATCTCAAATTCTCAAAGTGGCAGAATGGTTTTATGAAATCGATGATTAAAAAATGTCTTTTCCTCTGGGGCATCTTTTACTTGATGTCACTTTTAGCAGGCATTGCAAGAGCGCAGGAAGTTGTGATTCCTGATGAGCTGAAGGATGACCGGAATCTTCCCCGCGATGAGCGCATCCTGAGGCACCAGAAACGTGTCCAGCTGATATTGGAACAACGCACCAAGGAGAAGGAAGAGGAACGCAGACGGCAACTCGAAGAGGCGCTTCAGAAGGCAAGGGAGACGGCTGAAGCCATGCGAAAACAACAAATGTTGCCACCCCGTGAAGGACGACCATCCAGGGAATCCCCTCGTGAGGGCACTGAATCGCTCTCTATTTCAGCCCCTGTCAGTAACATCATGGCAAGCACCATCCTCCATTTTTACCCATTTGACGTCACAGTAAAGATGGGAGATAAATTTCTTACCGACCTGCAAATCCTGAACACAGATCGCCAGGGAATTGAAGAGTTGCGCATAAAAATCACATACGATTCCCGTTTTATCATACCGATCCTCGTCAATGATAGTGAAATCGCCCCTCTCCTGAAAACTCCCGCTCTTTATCGGGCAGATAATGAGAGGGGGGAGATAATGTATGAATGCACGTTTAAAACCCCGCAGGTTCTTGATGGGCTGAACATCCTCCGCATCGTCTGGAAAACCCTCAAGACAACGGATTTCACGGAAATCGGGTTTGACTTTGCCGATGGCGAGACAGCCCTCAAGGCGAAAGGCAAGGATATACTGGGAGTCCCCGCAATGCCGATGGATGGTGTCATCCCTACCGGCGTCACCATTAACCCTTCCGACAAGAGGGGCGAGGAAAAAATACAGG
>JAPLSR010000135.1 GCA_026398545.1 Candidatus Sumerlaeota bacterium
CCGCAGCCGCTCTCGCCGACAAGACCCAGCGTTTCGCCCTTCCCGAGATGGAATGAAACTTCCTCCACTGCCCGGACATATTCACAAGATTTCCTCAGGATGCCTCTCCTGAGTGGATAATATTTTTTCAAATTTGTCACAAGTAAAAGATGGCTATTTTGCATACTGATTACAGTTTTGAATTAAACGCCCATTTCAGGACTTCGTTCATATTTCTGGCGAAGCGGAATTTGACTGCCTTTTTAACCTCGGTTGGCACCTCGACTAAGTCCTTTTCATTCTCCGCAGGAATGATGACTTCTTTGATGCCTGCCCTGTGGGCGGCGAGGACCTTTTCCTTTATCCCTCCAATGGGGAGGACATTGCCCTTGAGTGTGATTTCCCCTGTCATGGCAAGACCCTTTTTCACCGGCTTGTTCATAAGGAGCGAGGCGAGAGAGGTGCAGATGGAGATGCCCGCTGAAGGACCATCCTTCGGGATGGCACCGGCGGGGACATGGACATGAATGTCATTGTCGGAGAAGGAGGTCTCGCTTATCTTGAGTTTTTCCGCAAAGGAATGAATCCATGTCAGGGCGGCTTGAGCGGACTCCTTCATCACCTCGCCGAGTTGTCCGGTGAGTATCAGTTTGCCCTTGCCCTGTGTGGTGCTGGATTCGATGAAGAGAATTTCGCCGCCGGTTTGTGTCCATGCAAGTCCAATAGCAACGCCCGGTTCGAGGAGTCTCTTTGAGTATTCCGGTATATAGACAGGGGGACCGAGAAATGTGTTGAGATTCAGTGCGGTGACCTTGACCTGTTTTGTTTCGCCCTCTGCAATGCGGCGAGCCACCTTGCGGCAGATGTTGCCGATTTCGCGCTGGAGGTTGCGCAGACCTGCCTCTCGTGTGTATTTTTCAATAATGGTATCAAGCGACTTCTGTGTGAAGATGACATTCTTAGCGCTCACGCCGTTGGCTTCATATTCCTTCGGGATTAGATAGCGTCGTGCGATTTTAATCTTCTCCTGCAGGGTGTAACCGGGGAGACGCAGCACATCCATGCGGTCCTGGAGGGCGGGCGGGATGGTGTCAAGGATGTTTGCCGTGGTGATGAACATGACCCTTGAGAGGTCAAAAGGGAGGTCGAGGTAGTTGTCTGTGAAGTGATTGTTTTGTTCGGGGTCAAGGGCTTCCAGAAGAGCGGAGGCGGGGTCGCCGCGGAAGTCCGCCCCTATTTTGTCAATCTCATCAAGCATCATGACGGGATTATTGGAAGCGCAGATTTTCAGTCCATTTATGATGCGGCCGGGAAGTGAGCCGATATAGGTGCGTCGGTGTCCCCTGATTTCCGCCTCGTCCCTCATACCTCCCAGGCTGAAGTGGTAAAATTTCCGCCCGAGGGCTCTGGCGATAGACATGCCAAGGGAAGTTTTTCCAACGCCCGGTGGTCCAACGAAACAAAGAATGGGTCCCTTGATGCTTTTGCGCAGTTTCACTACTGAGAGATATTCAAGGATGCGGGATTTGATTTTATCAAGGTTGTAATGGTCCTCATTCAGGATGTCCTTTGCCTTGTTGATATCCAGGTTATCATTGGTGCTTTCCATCCAGGGCAGGTCAAGGATGGTTTCAATATACGTGCGAGAGACGGTGTATTCAGGTGAGCTGTGCTGCATAGTCTCAAGGCGTTTGAGTTCCTTTGTGACAACGTTTTTTACATATTCCGGCAGGTTTTTTTTCTCAAGTCTCCCCTTGAGTTCAGCGATGTCCTCGCGTCCTTCAGCGCCCTCTCCAAGCTCCTTCTGGATGGCTTTGAGCTGCTCGCGGAGCAAATAATCCCGCTGGTTTTTTTCGACCTCGTTTTTGACCTTGGAGCGTATGCGGTCGCCCAGCTCCATAACCTCCACCTCGCGGGCAAGGAAGTTCAGAACCCTTTCCAGCCTTTTCTGGGGATTGATAATGTTCAGCATTGCCTGCCTGTCCACAAGATTGAGATTCAGATTGGTTGTCACGAGGTCAGCGAGTTTGCCGGGTTCTGATATATTAAGGGCGGCAACGCCCAGCTCCTCGGGCAGGTTGGAAAGGGCAATGGCACGCTGGAGAAGTTTCTGGGTCTCTTGAATCAGGGCGTCCACTGTGATATTGGATGTTGCCACTTCCTGCACAGGGATGATTCTGGCTTTGATATAAGGTTCCCGCTGTGTAATTTCCCTGATGGTGATTCGCTGAAGACCGTGGAG
>JAPLSR010000117.1 GCA_026398545.1 Candidatus Sumerlaeota bacterium
GATTGTCATTATCTCTCAGGCAATTACAAGGCGCGGCGAAGGATGGTTCTTATGAATTCCATTCTAAACACGCTTGGGCTGGAGCCGGAGAGACTCTGGTTCCGCTGGATATCCGCCTCGGAGGGACAGAAATTTGCCGACACCATAACCGAGATGACAGAGTCTTTAAAGAAGCTTGGACCCAATCGCATCAAGGAGTTCTGGAATGTCTGAAAAGAGCGGTAGCGGCATGATAAAAGGTCTTGAGTTTGTTAAAGGCGCTATGGTTGAGACCTTCAACGCCTTCCTGCGGGATTTATTGAGAAAGGGGAAGGCGGCGGCTGTTCTGGCGCCTCAGCGCGTCCCTTCAGGCGATATGGTCTTCCCAGCCCTTGTCTCCAATCCCGAGATGCTGCATGCCGACCCCTTTGCGCCCGTTCTCCCCGTTGCCATGGCAAAAATGGTTTCCACACTCACCTGTGAGGGAACTCTTCCGGGGCGCGTTGCGGCTGTCATGACGAACTGCCAGATTCGGGCGCTCATCGAACTGGTCAAGCTGAAGCAGGCAGACACCGCAAATGTCCTCATCATCGGGATGGATTGCGTCGGCACATTTTCAATTACGGATTACACACAATTGACCGAAGAGAAAAATTCCGAAGAACTATTCACATCGCTCTTGAGGGAAGAGCCGTCATTGGTGGAGAAGGCGCGACCCGCATGCCGGACGTGCAGGGAGCCTATCCCGGAGCATTGCGATATCCTTGTGGGGCTTTACGGCATGGAGGAAGGCATCCTCTGGATTGAGGCTCGGAGCGAGAGGGGTGTTGAGGCTCTGGAGGGTCTTGACCTGAAAGATATAAAGGACTCCGGGAGCCGGAAGACAGCCATTGAAAATCTCAAGGGAAAACGTCTTGAGGCTGATAAAAAATTCCGCGAGGAGCATGGATATATCAAAGGTATCGAGGAGGTTGCCAAATTTTACGCAAGATGCATCAACTGCCAGAACTGCCGGCGCGTCTGCCCAATCTGTTACTGCGAGGAGTGCTTTTTCTGCTCGGACAATCTATCTCAGACGGCTGAAAGCCTTCTCAGCCGCGCCCGCGCAAGAGGCGCCTTCAAAATGCCCTTAGACACCCTCCTATTCCACACCGGAAGGATGAATCACATGATTCTCTCCTGCGTTGAGTGCGGACTTTGTGAACAGGCGTGTCCGGTGAACATCCCGCTCATGCGGGTTCTGAAAAGGGCGGCATCAGATGCGCAGGCGGCGTTTGATTACACACCGGGTCGCAGACCGGATGAAGAAATGCCGCTGAAAGTCTTCAGAGAGGATGAATTTTCACACTTAGGCGAGGAATAATCTATGTTATCGTGTAGAAAGAGGGTGTGAGCTCATGGGCATAAAGGAGCGTTCCGCTGAAAGAAGAAAAAGAATCATTGTTCACCGCGCTAAGGACTTTGAAGATGCGGAAAGATGGGACCTGGAATTCTGGCAGAGCCAGACGCCCCAGATGCGCCTCTCTGCTCTTGTTGCGATTCACAGGGATATTGAAATGGTGAAGAAAAAACGCTTAAAAAAGAAGAAATGAAGATGGATACTCTTAAAGATTTTGAGGATATGCTTATCATCCTCGGACGATACAGGGTGAAGTATCTCATTATCGGAGGACTCGCCTTTATCTATCATGCCAAACCGCGCTACACAAAGGACATGGATTTGCTGATATGTTCCAACCCGGATAACGTGAAGAGGGCAAATCTTGCCCTGGCGGAATTTGGCTGTCCTCATGTGTTGGATGTGAAAAAAACAGATGAGATTATTCAAATAGGATTGCCCCCCAACAGGATTGATATCCTTTTGAAAATTCCGGACGTGAAATTTGAGACGGCATGGAAGAAAAGGATTAAAGGTTATTATGGCAGGGCAAAAGCCAACTGGATTGACCTGGATAGTTTGATTCAGGCAAAGAGACATCTGCAGAATCCCCGGCATCAGGAAGATGTGCGTATTCTGCTGGAGATAAAAAGGAAAAGAGATAGAACTGGTAAATTTTAACCGGAGATTAAAAATTTCTCTGTGTCCTCTGTGACTCTGTGGTGAAAATCTGAAAAGGGCTTATATTCACGATGAGCGGGCATCATACGGAAATTACGGAAGGGAATCGTTTTGAATTCGGCAAAAACTGGAGCCGGTTTCTTTCCCGTTTGAATGAAGAGAGGATTATCCGTGCGGAGAATTCCCTGAAGATGATGCTCGAAGCGGAGGATTTAAGGGGCAGGAGTTTTCTGGATATCGGGTGCGGAAGCGGTCTTTTCAGCCTTGCGGCGCGCCGGCTGGTGGCGCATGTCCGCTCCTTCGATTATGACCCGCAATCCGCCGCATGCACACGGGAACTGAAACGGCGTTATTTCCCGGAGGACGCCGGCTGGGTCATTGAGGAAGGCTCCATACTGGACAGGAAATACGTTCAGTCACTGGGGAGATTTGACATTGTGTATTCATGGGGAGTCCTCCACCACACAAGTGCGATGATGGAGGCGCTGGAGATGGCTGGCTCCCTTGTGGCGGATGGAGGTCGGATATTCATTGCGATTTACAACAATCAGGGAGGCGCCAGCCGCCGATGGGCATCTCTCAAGAGTCTTTACAATCATTCACCACGTCCGGTGCGATGGTTATTAGTTCTGGGCGTGGGGCTCTTTTTTGAAGTCAGGTCGGCGTTGATACGTCTCTGCCGGTTGCAAAATCCCCTCCCCTTCAAAGACTGGGCAAAGAGGCGGGAGGACAGGGGAATGTCTGTCTGGCATGACCTTGTGGACTGGGTCGGCGGTTATCCCTTTGAGGTGGCAAAACCGGAGGAGATTTTTAACTTTTTCAAAACGCGGGGATTCATTCTCACTCAACTGAAGACGTGTGGCGGCGGTCTCGGCTGCAATGAATATGTGTTTGTGAAAAGAGAAGACAGGTAAAATGGACATGGAAACACGGGAAATAATTGACACGAGAGATGTTGACCCCGACTTCAAATTTCTGGTCGCCTCAGATGAGGACGGCGCGGGGATTCTCAAGTGTTTTGCCTGCGGCTCCTGCACCGTGCGCTGTCCCGAACAAAAGGTGAAACCGGAATATAACCCGCGGCTCATCATCAGAAAGGCGCTCATCGGGCTGAAGGATGAGGTGTTCCGCAGTGAGTTTCTCTGGATTTGTTCCTCGCATTTCCTCTGCCTCTCCAAATGTCCCCAGGATGTGAATATCAAAGGCGTGATGGATGCGGTGCGGAATCGCAGAATTTTTGAGGAGACACTGGGGACACGGCATGAGGACATGCGCTCACAGGACAATAATTTCAAGTATGAGATTGCAGGTCAGGAATGCGGACAAGACCTTTTTCACTGCTTTGCGTGCGGTTCCTGCACGGCGGGATGCCCCGAGCGTTCGCTCGATGCGGCATACTCCCCTCGTGTGGTGATTCGCAAAATCCTTGTGGGTCTGAAGGATGAGGTCTTTGAGAATCAGTTTGTGGAAATCTGTTCCGCCCATGCGCGCTGTCTGAACGAGTGTCCGCAGGGGGTGGAAATCCCCCGCCTGATGACGGCGCTCCGGCGTCTTGCCGAGAAGGCAGGCTACACGAGGGAGGGGCGGCTTGTTGAGAAAGAGGCGGCTCGCGAAAAGATTGAAAGGGAGAAACGGAGAAGGGGAGAAACGGGGAGGGTTTTTATCAAATAGAGGCTTAGATAATGGCGAATGTTTCAAATATATCAGGCGCGGTGGCAGTGCTTGGCGGCGGCATCAC
>JAPLSR010000175.1 GCA_026398545.1 Candidatus Sumerlaeota bacterium
GTCATTGTGCAGCACGTGAAATACACGTATGATATCCGCCCCTTGAAGCTTTCCGCGGGAGAGAAGATGACGGGGGTGGATTTCCAGTTGAAGCCCGGACTTTCCATTACCGGTCATGCCGTTTTAAAGGAAAATGGAAGCTCCGCCTCGCGTCTCTTCATCCATCTCCTGAATGCCAGCGGGGTAACGATTCATAACAACTTTGTTACTGTGGGTGATGACGGGCAGTTCACCATCGCGGGGCTCAGCGAGGGGGATTACGTCGTGAACGCATACGCACAGGGCGTTGCGCCGCTTTATGGCGTCCGGTGTAATGTCCAGGCTGTAGGGGAGAATTCAGTCAATCTTGTCTTTTCCACGGGAGGCACAATGCTCCTCAAGGCTCTTGGTGAAAATGAAAAACCCGTCCCCAATGCAAAGGTGGACATTCTGGATGGCGCAGGGCATCCCTTGAGCATTCCCACAAATCTGGATAGCCTTGTCGCCTATAACAGCATGGTCTTTACAGATGAAAATGGCCGCTTAGAGCGAAAGAATATTCCTGCAGGTTCATATAAGGTAATGATTGAGGCTAAAGGGTATGAGACATACGCCAGCGATTTGCTCATAAAAGAAGGCGAGCAGGCTGTCATAAATATCAAACTTGCACTGGCGCCTTCGGGAAAAACCCCATGAGATTTTCATTGACCGTCCTCAGATAGATACGCCATTAAACCTTCCCGAAATCAGCGAAAGAAAGAGAGCGTCATGTTTCCGAAAATCAGGACAAGTCTTCCCGGACCCAAGGCGAGAGAGATTATCTCACGGGATAAAAGATACATGTCCCCATCCTATACGAGGGATTATCCCTTTGTCATGGACCATGGGGAGGGTGTATATGTTGTGGATGTGGATGGAAATGTCTTTCTTGATTTTACTGCGGGAATAGCCGTCTGTGCCACAGGACACGCCAACCCCAGGGTCGTGAGCGCCATCCGCAAACAAGCGGGGAAGTTTATCCACATGTCCGGCACGGATTTTTATTATAACATCCAGGTGGAGTTGGCGGAGAGGCTGTGCCGCGTTGTGCCCATAAAGGGGAAAAAGCGCGTCTTTTTCACAAATAGCGGCGCCGAGGCTATCGAGGCGGCCATGAAACTCGCCCGCTATCACACCATGCGTCATCAATTCATCGCCTTCTTCAATGCCTTCCATGGACGCACCCTTGGCGCTCTCAGCCTCACAGGGAGCAAGATAATCCAGAAGAAGGGGTTCTATCCCCTCATCCCCGGCGTTGTGCATGTCCCCTATTCATACTGTTACCGCTGTCCGTATAATCTGCAGTATGATTCCTGCTGTCTGTATTGCCTGAAATACATTGAGGACATGCTATTTTTGAAGACCGTTGACCCGGACGATGTGGCGGCAATCTTTGTGGAGCCGGTGCAGGGCGAGGGCGGCTATGTGGTCCCGCCTGTGGAATTCATGAAAGGGCTTCGCCGCACCTGCAATAAATATGGCATTTTACTTGTGTGCGATGAGGTTCAGAGCGGCATGGGGCGGACGGGGAAGATGTTCGCCGTCCAGCATTTTGGTGTCCAGCCGGATATTATCTGTCTGGCGAAGGGGATTGCCTCCGGCATGCCACTGGGGGCAATTATCGCCTCGGAGGATGTCATGAACTGGGAATACGGTTCCCACGCCAGCACATTCGGGGGGAATCCTGTCTCCTGCGCCGCCTCACTGGCAACGATGGACCTCCTTGAGAAACAACTGATAAAAAATGCAACGGTTATGGGGGATTATATGAAGGAACGCCTCCTTCCCTTTGTTGAGAAATATGACTGCGTGGGGGATGTGCGAGGTCTGGGACTGATGATCGGCATCGAGATTATCCGGGATAAAAGGACAAAAGAGCCCGCCAACGCTTTGCGAAATAAGATTATTCATCACTGCTTCAACAATGGGTTGTTATTGCTTGGGTGCGGACTGAACACCCTGCGCATCTGCCCGCCCCTTGTCATCACAAAAGAACACGCAGACCTGGCGATTGCCACAATAGAAAAGGCGATTGCAAAGATGGGTGGATGACTGAACCATGACTTAATGGCATTTATGGTTGAGAGATTATTTTTCTTGAAATTCTTGTTGAAAACAGGGAAAGGATATTTTTATATATAAAATAATAGTTCCTGTTACAGTAGTATAACCGTTGTTTTTTGCGGAGGTTGTTGATGTTGAAGCGCTGGCTCAGCTTGTGGTTTGTTCTTTTCATCCTGCTCATTTCCCTGCCTGCTGCCCATTCCGAGGAAGGAAATGTCATCCAGATTCGCCCTTCCAATAAATATGTCGCCGCCATAGCCATACCTGATTTCAAGCCTGAAGCCGGTTCGGAGATTGCGAAGACGGGTGTCTTTCCCGAGGTCATCTATCGCGACCTTGAAATCTCCGGTTATTTTGTTAGAGTCAAGAACGAGAAGTTTGTCAGTGAGACAGATGCGGCGGATGAGAGACGCGGAGGCATCGATTTTATTGAGTGGAACCGCATTGGTGCCAATTTTCTACTGAAGGCGAAATATAATCTCACCGGAAATGCCCTCGCGGCGGAATGCATCCTTTACGATGTGAGGACCAATCAGCGGGTCTTCGGCAAGAGGTTTGACCGCTTCACTCGCGACCAGTATAGACAGTTAGCGCACCGGATTTCTGATGAGGTCATACGCTATGTATCCCAGGAGTCCGGCATTGCCTCAACGCGCATTGTTTATATCTCCCAGCGGGGAAAGGCTAAGGAGGTCTTCATCATGGATGCGGATGGCTTTGCTCCCATTGCCCTCACACATGATGCAAACCTTGCCGCCACGCCCTGCTGGGGATTTGAGGGCTCTGAAATCTACTACACCTCATACAAGGAATATAATCCTGACCTCTGGGTGGTGCGCCTCAAGGATGGCAAATCCGGCGTCCTCACAAGCCATCCCGGTTTTAATCTATCTCCCGCCTGGTGCGAGAAGTCGAAGAAGATCGCCCTCACGCTAAGCAAGGATGGCAACTCGGAAATATACACCATGGATTACAGGGGGAGCAATCTGAAGAGGTTGACATATAACAAGGCAATTGACGCCTCACCCTCATGGTCGCCCGATGGCAATCAGATTGTCTTCACCTCAGACCGTTCCGGCAGGCCGCAAATCTATGTCATGGATTCCGAGGGTCTCAATGTCAGGCGTCTGACAAACCAGGGCTCTTACAATGATTCAGCCGTCTGGTCGCCAAGGGGCGACAGGATTGCCTTTGTTTCACGTGTCAGCTGGAATTTCCACGTCTTTATCATGAATGTGGATGGGAGCAACTGGATTCAGCTCACCTCAGGCTCATGCAATAATGAAGACCCGACATGGGCGCCGGACGGTCGTCACATCGCCTTCACGTCAGACAGGTCGGGACGGTCGCAGATCTATGTCATGAATGATGATGGGTCGAATGTTATCCAGCTGACGACAGAGGGGACAAACCAGTCCCCTTCCTGGTCGCCATTTATTGATTGAGGATGATGGAGGGTGTTTTTTTAAAGCTGGAGGAGTGAGGATGAAAAAGTTTCGGTATATGTGTAACCCGCAGGGAATCGGGAACTTTTTTTATTGCAAAGGTAAAATTCGGTAGCTTAGGAAATATGAAAGTAGAACAGCCGAAGAAGTAAATAAAGGAGGTTGGAGAAGATGTTGTTGAAAGTGGAAAAGTACCGGTTGTTGAATGCTGTCCTGCTCTTGCTGATTGTGGGTCTGTTTACCTTTGGTTGTGCCAAAATCCCACTGATTGGAGGGCTCTTCAAGAAAAAACCCAGTCAGTCGGTGATTTATCCCAGTCCGGAGACCAGTTTGCCTACCGCTCCGGAGGCAGCCGGCGCCAGGACCTCAACCAGTGTCAACCCGCTCCCCATCGCTGAGACCGGGGTGCCAACGGCGACGCCCTTGAGGATGGAGGCGAGCAAGCAGATCGAGGAACTCCAGACGGTTTATTTTGATTTTGACAGCGCCGCTCTGACAGATGCCGCTAAGGCGACCCTC
>JAPLSR010000292.1 GCA_026398545.1 Candidatus Sumerlaeota bacterium
CGCTCCTTTTGTATCTTGAAAAAAGGCGAACCCTACTTGTGATTTTAATATTTATCCTATGGTGGACTCACTCCATAACAGCTATCCTGACAACTACTATCATCGGCTTGGGCACCATATCTGATCTTATCCTGGAGAAGAATCGAAAAGACCTGTTTTCTCTCATATCTTTGTGTGTGGTTACCGCCCTTTTTTATTTTTATTATCAGCTTTATTTACAAACGTTCCCTTCCGTGAAAAGTTGGATTGAACAAACCCTGCAGTTTAATCCCTCGATGAAGGTATCGGACTGGTTTCTTGCATATGGCATTCTTATATCAGCTCTCCCTGTAATGTTACTCTACAAACCTTTAAGAAAGTTTATGTTTGGGGAGCGTAATGGACGACTTGTCCTTTTCTGGGGGATGGCGGCTATTGCATGGACATGTAATCAATATTTCTTATCCAGACCCATACAACCTATGCACTTTTCTCGCGGATATATCTATCTATTTCTAGTATTGGTTCTATCAAAAGGTGTCGAGTTTTTCCTTGAAAAACATAAGATTTCTACCATCAAATCAGCAACCCTGTTAATTATGGCCATTTCAATACCGCTTTTTATGGGCGATAATATATTATTCCTCACCAGATTAACCCTTGAAACGCCCAAACAGGATAGACTTGTAATCACCCATGAGGGCAAGGAGGTTATAAATTATTTGCGTCATCAACCTGGCAGTCTTGTTATTTTTACAACGGACATGGAACTTGGAATTCTTATAGTGGCTCATACCAATCATCGGGTTTTTGCCAGTGAGCAATATTTAACGCCGTTTTTCGATATCCGTATTAATTCTGCGTTATCAAGTTTCAACAGGGGTGATACAATAAGTCTGCAAGCCTTGGGCATTAATTCTATCATATTAACCAATCGTAATGGCTTGGTTTTTCCCGACTGGACCCGTAATGCGAAAAATTATCAGATTTCCTTTAATAACTCACTTTACCAAGTGGGAAAACTCGGCGCAACTTCGGAACACCATCAAGACAAGTAGGGTGTCCTCACGCGGCGGCGGTTGTAACGAAATTCATCCTCAAGAAATGAGACGGCGAGAATCACCCCTAATTTAGAAGTCCACTCCTGACGTTTCATGTGGTGTAATCCTTTCGATGTAACAATATCAGGTTTTATGAACTTTTAATTCTTAAGCCTGTCATTTGTCGAGTAATTTTTAATACTTGATTTATCATGGTGCGTTGCGGTTGTTTTGGATGTATGAAAGATTTGAAACGTTTTGCAATTTCCCTTGTCGTCGTTCTTGCCCTTTTCTGCGGCTGCGGCAGCCGGCAGAACGCTCAGAAAAAAAATCGCACTCAAATTGTTTACTGGACAGGCTGGACCGGTCAGGAGATGGGCGTCTTGCAACGCATCATTAACCGCTTTAATGCCTCGCAGGACCGCATCTACTGCCGCATGGTGACAATCGCAGGCGTCTATCAGAAGGTGCGCATCGCCTTTGCGGGAGGCGATGTGCCCGACCTCACGTCCTGCATCTGGGCGGAGGAATTCTCAAGCTATGCCATCCGCGGGGTGCTTGAACCGCTTGACCCCTATATCGCCCGCTCCGGACGCGACCTCTCAAAGGAATATATGCCCGGTCTGTGGCGTATGTTTCATTTCGACGACAAGGTCTATGCCCTCGCCATGACAACAAACGGCACGCTCTTCTTCTACAACAAGGATATCTTCAAAGCGGTGGGCTGGGGGGAAGACCGTGTCCCGAAAACGCTTGATGAATTTGAGGAGATTAACCGTCTCTGCGTAAAATATGACAAGGATGGAAATCTTGAAAGGTATGGGACGCTTCCCTTTAATATCATCTACTGGGGATATATCTTCGGCGGCGGGTGGTATGATGAGAATACGCACAGGGTGACGGCAAACAGACCTGAAAATGTCCGCGCCCTCGCCTGGATGCAGAAACAGTCCAGAAAGTATGATGTGCGGAAACTGCGCAGCTTTGAAAAAACTTTCAGCATATTCATCGCATCCGCCAACTGCCCGTTTTATGTGGGCAAGGCGGCTATATATCATTCCGGCGAGTATATGACCTATCATCTGAAAAAGTATGCGCCAAACTTGCGATACGGCTGGTTCCCATATCCATATCCGCCGGGGGGACGTCCCAACTGCAGTCTTGTGGGCGGCTCGCTATTCGCCATACCGTCCTCATCCAAACATAAGGATGAGGCGTGGGAACTCCTGAACTTCCTCACTCAACCGGAGTCCATCAAGGAATTCTGCCTCGGGCTTCATAACCTGCCGCCCCTTATCCAGGTGGCAAGAGACCCCGCCTTCACAAGCGACCCTGTTTACAGGGACTTAGCGGAGATTATGAGCGGGGAAAATGTCTTCGGTCCCCCGCCGGTGCCCATCTGGACGCGCTACATGACTGACCTCAATCGCGCCGAGGAATATGCGGTGTATGGGAATAGCGACCCGCAGAAACTCCTGAACGACGTCCAGTTCAGGATGCAGAGGGAACTCAACCGCCTGCTGGAACAGAAAAAAATCAAATGAAACAATTACAACCTTGCGCGCTCTGCGCCTTTGAGTGATTATTCTTAGTATTGACATCACAACCCAAATCATACTTTTATACATGTAACTGAGACAAGAGAGGCTCAACAATGAGACTTCAAAGACGGACGGTTGCCGTTTATAAAAAGGGTGCGGATATGAGGGAAAAATCTGCCGTTCTCTCAAAGGCGGAGGCGCTCTCATTCGTATGGGAACTGACAGAAGAGGTTTATTCTCTCACCGGGAGACATGATGTTAAATCAAGATTACAGAGAGATGTTGTCGTTGTTAATCGAAAACAACGTTGAATTTCTTCTGGTCGGCGCTTATGCAATGGCCGCCCACGGATATCCAAGAGCAACCGCCGATATAGACATCTTTGTCAAACCCGACCCATCAAATGCCGCGCGGGTGTTCAAGGCATTAAGCGAATTTGGCGCCGCCTTGAAGGATGTCACTATTCAAGACTTTGAAACTCCGGGCACAATCTTTCAAATTGGGGTTGAGCCACGTCGCATTGACATCATAACGGAAATTGACGGATTAACATTCGAAGAAGCATCGGAGGGTCGGGACATCATCAATATCGAAGGACTCGCCGTTCCGCTCATATCAAAGCAGAAACTGATTATAAACAAGCTCGCCACCGGACGGGACAAAGACCGGCTCGATGCCGAAAGACTTCAGGGAAAGAAAGAAAAATGAAACAATCCGGCATTTCAACGATTGAGCGATGGCGCGAGGTGGCACGGTCGAAGGTTGAACGGCGGAATCTGCGCAATGGGCTGCTCTTCATCTCGCCGTGGCTGATAGGGCTGATGGCGTTTACGCTGTATCCCATCTGCGCCTCATTTTACTGGAGCTTTTGCCGCTTTGATGGTTTTTCGCCGCCCGTGTGGGTGGGACTTGAAAATTACCGCATCCTCGTTTCAGAGGACCCTGTTTTCTGGCGGGCGCTCTTCAACACATTCTATATGGTAATTTTTGCCCTGCCAATCACGCTTACCTTTTCACTGTTCCTCTCCATCCTTCTGAACATGAAGGTGCGCGGACAACCGATTTACCGGACAATCCTTTATCTGCCCTCCATTGCGCCGGTGATTGCCGTCTCAGTCCTGTGGCTCTGGCTTCTGAACCCGGAATACGGTCTCATCAACCGGACACTTCATTTTATGGGTATTAACATGGTGGGATGGCTGATAGACCCGAAGCTTGCAAAGCCTGCGCTCATAATTATGGGGATGTGGCAGGTGGGCGGCTCCGTCCTTATATTCCTTGCAGGACTTCAGGAGGTGCCGACACATCTTTACGAGGCGGCGGAGGTTGACGGGGCAGGCATCCTCAGCAAATTCCTACATGTCACCCTCCCCATGCTCAGCCCCATCCTTCTTTTCAACCTCATCATGGGGATAATCGGGTATTTTCAATATTTCACCCAGGCATTCGTGATGACACAGGGAGGACCTCAGGATGCCACACTGTTTTACGCCCTTCATCTCTTCAACCGGGCATTCTTAGATTTTGAGCTGGGTTATGCCTCGGCGATGGCGTGGCTGCTTTTCATCCTAATCCTCGCCGCAACTATCATTGTTTTGAGGACATCGCGGCGATGGGTCTATTATGAAGGGGAGACGAAGAATTAGATTTGAGAATTTGAGAATTGGAGAATTGGAGAATTGGAGAATTGGGGGAAGCCTGAGGGGGATTGGGTATTCGGGGAAAGGGTATATGAAGAAGGGGAAGATAATTTATAATCTGGCGGGGCATGGGACGCTCCTTATTGTCAGCGCACTTTTTTTTGTGCCCTTTTACTGGATGGTGATGACCTCGCTGAAGAGCGACAATGAGATTTTCACCCTTGAGGTGAAATGGCTGCCGGCGGTTTTTCGCTGGAATAATTACAAAGAGGCAATCCTGTTCATCCCATTCCTGCGATACCTTGCCAACACGCTTCTCATCTGCTTTTTCAACGTGGCTGGCGCGGTTTTATCGTGCAGTCTAACGGCTTACGGATTTGCGCGCATCCGCTGGTTTGGACGGGATATCCTCTTCATGGTCCTGCTCTCCACAATGATGCTCTCCGGGCAGGTGACCATGTTGCCTGTGTTCCGAATCTTCCGCACCCTGGGCTGGATAGGGACATTTCTTCCGTTGATAGTGCCGTCATTCTTAGGCTCGGCGTTTTTCATCTTCCTCCTGCGGCAGTTTTTCATGGGGATTCCGCATGAGCTCTCCGAGGCGGCGGTTCTGGACGGATGCACGGAGCTTGGCATCTATGCGCGGGTGATTTTGCCGCTTGCGCGCCCCGCACTCCTCACGGTGGCGCTCTTCACCTTCCTGTGGAACTGGAATGACTTCATGGGACCTTTGATTTATCTGACTGACAACTCCAAATATACCCTTGCGGTGGGATTGCAGCAGTTTCTGGGTCAGCATGATACCGAGTGGTCTATGCTCATGGCGCTTTCCACGCTCATGACCCTGCCGGTCATTGTTTTATTTTTCCTCACGCAGAAGACATTTGTGAAAGGGATTGCCCTGAGCGGGATAAAGGGTTGAGAAGATTTTATCCTTGACCATCGCCCGACAAAAAAAAATATTTATGACATTAATATGGATGAAATTTTATTCATGAGGCGATATAATTATGATGCAGGTATCTTTAACGCCGGAACTTGAAAGCATTATTCAGGATAGAATAGCATCTGGTCAGTATAATACGCCAATGGAGATTATCCGCGAGGCACTCCGACTGATTGCCGAACGCGACCATTTTCTGGAGATCCAAAGGGAGTCGTTGCGGCACGATATTAAGGCAGGGCTGGATCAGTTGGATAAAGGACTTGCGGTTACGCCGACAAAAGAAGAAGTATGGCGTAAGATCGAGTCCCGCCTGACGGAGTCATAATGAAGCCTCGATATCGCCTTTCCCACCTTGCCTTACAGGATCTGGAAGATATCGGTTATTATATTGCCCTTGATAATCCCGATGCAGCAATGAAATTGATTGAAAAATTCTGTAGCATGTTCCCGTTATAATCTTTATCATGACAAATCATATTATATTCGATATCTGTAAAAATACACTTCCCATTCTACTGATTTTATCGCTGGCGTCTATGTCTCAGTGTAATAAAGAATCATCGGAAGATCGGAAAGGAATGGTAATGAACGAAACGATGCAACGGCTATCCGGGAACTCAATAGCAATAGATCCAGCATTTCAATTTTATAAAGCAAAATCCTGGGATTGGTGGGCGGAGGAAATCCGGAAATTTAACTTCAGCGCTGTGCATATTATTATTGTTGCGCCAATTTCAATCGCGGAACAAAAAAAGATTGTGCAGGCATTTCACGGGTGTGGAATCGCCTGCGCACTGCGCATTTATCCCACCACGGATTTTGAGGCGTATGAGAAACATCCGGAATGGCGGCAGAAGTCCCTCGATGGCTCCAGCCGTCATGATTGGAGGGTGTATCTCTGCCCCAACGCCCCCGGATTCACAGAGCATGTCTGCAGCCGCGTGATGGAGATGGTTGGCTCCGTTCCTTATGACGCTATTGAGTTAGCCGAGCCCTGGTTTGAGGTCTGGGGCGGTCCGTATGAAAATAATCCCAACCGCGGAAAATATGCCTGCGTCTGCGATAATTGTTCGCACCTGTTCAAGGAAAAAACCGGTATCTCTCCTCAGGATTTCCTGTTCAATCCTCAAATTCTCAAATCTTCCAATTCTCAAATTTATAAAGCCTGGCAGGATTTCCGCGTGGAGACTATAATCCGTTTTTCCGCGCGTATTTACGAGGCGGCGCAGAAGGCGCGCCCGGGCATCAAAACTATCCACATGCACCTATCTGATTGCACCGTGGAACCGGAGGGCTCCCGTGAATATCAGGCGCAGGACATAGACGCCGCATTGAAAACACTGAAACCGGACATCCTCATTATTGAGGATGCATGGCAGGACTGGACAAAACCTGATTTAAAGCCGGAGTTTGTGAAGGCTTATGCAAAGGCTTACGTGAAGCGCTCACGCGCAATCATTCCTGACCTTATTATCAAGGCACATGCCGACATCGGGTCGCGAAAAGAGATGCGGCGCACATACTCATGGATGAGGCGCTTTACCGCCGAGGCGCGCGCAGGCGGCTTCAATTCCGCATGTTATTATGAATTCTCCATTGGCGATTTTACTAAATGACTCCTTATTTCAGGGACCGGAGCGGACAATATTCCCCAGACTGACAGTGCCGTTTGTCGGGTCATACTGGAATTGGTAAGGACGGTCGAGCTCCAGTACCCCCACGCCTCCATCGGCGATGCTGCGCGCCCAGCAGAGGTCGGGTCCCTTGCTCTGCAAACACCAGGCTGCCGGACTTCCCGTGGCTCCGCCTGGATAAGTCTGCCACAACCAACCAAACCTATCAAAATATTTCTTCGTGGCGTAATAATAATCCAAAGTGGTCATCCATACCATATAAAGATCATTGGGTCTTGACATGCCGAAGGAGTCTTTCGGGAGTGCGCTGATATATGCCTGTGGCGTGGTGAGATTGTGGGGAATCTGATAACCCGGGAGTTGTTCAATCCAGGGATAATCATTATGGTCGGTTCTGTAAGATTCCAGGGCTACAGCCAACGTCCGTAAATCAGCCTTTGCCCTGGAGGCCTTGGAGCGAATCTGAGCCTCAAGGAAGTTGGGGATGGCAATCGCCGCCAGGATGGCGATAATGGCGACAACTATGAGAAGTTCAATCAGGGTGAATCCCATCTTGAATTTTGATTCCCGCATCATACTTCTCCTTTGAAATGAAAAATAAACTAATACAAATTTAAAAACTTCCTTTACTTGTTTTGCCGAAACGTTTCAAATGTCAATAGAAAATTCCCAACACAAAACACCTGATAATCATCTCCCATGTATCCGATTGCCCTTGACGCTGACAGCATTATTTCAATTATTAGATTATCTTCTGGATGATGAAAATTCACTTGATTCTCTACCACCTATGAAACCTCTTTTCAATTTTTGCCTTATTTTTCTCCTTTACTATAGTGTGGTTTACAGTGAGGAACCCGCCGCATCCCTGTTGATGACTGAAAAGGCGCTCGCCGCCTATGAGTCCGATGTCGGCACCTACCCCTCAAGCACCCAGGGACTATCAGCGCTCACACGCCGCCCCATTGAGGTGTCGCCCGAAAGGTGGAAAGGTCCCTATCTGGAAAAGGTTCCCCTTGACCCATGGGGGGATGAGTTTGTTTATAAATTCCCCGGCACGCATGAGAAACCATACGACCTCTTCTCCATTGGAGCCGACCGCATCGCCGGCACGGGCGATGACATTGTGAACTGGGATGTAAAAAAGTCTCCTGCCGGCAAAAAGGAGCCCGCTCTCTCCCCTGTCCCCCTGCCGCCGGAGATTGACCCGGGCAGGGATTATATAGAAAAGGCTGGCGGACTGAACCTCCCGATGGTATGGCTCAATCCGGGGCAGTTTATTTATGTCAGCCACAGGAGTGGCGCGGGTCCTCCGCTTGTGGCGCTGGATGGATACTGGATATCCCGTTATGAAATCAGTGCGCGTCAGTATTGCATTTTTCTTAATGCCGCGGGCGACCCCGAAAAGATGGGATATGCGGTTGCCTATGAAGACTCCACCATAGCAAAAAAGAGTAGAAAATTTTTGCCACGACCTGGATGTGAAGATAAACCGGCATATCCCGTCTCATGGATTGGCTCGGATGCCTTCTGCAGGATGCTCAGCGAAGGCACAGGATTGAATTACAATCTTCCCACAGAGGCACAATGGGAGCGAGCGGCAGGAGGCGGACTTAAATTCAAGCCCTACCCCTGGGGCGCCCAGAACCCGGAAGGACGGGCAAATTATGGGCATCGCGGAGGGAAGGACTTTGAACTGCTGATGCCTGTGGGGAGTTTTCCCCCGAACCCATTTGGACTTTTTGACATGGCGGGAAATGTGCTGGAGTGGTGTCGTGACTGGTATGACGTCAGTGTGGAATTAAGAGGAGTCAAAAACCCCGCAGGTCCAGGTTTCGGGAATGAAAAGGTCCTGAGGTGCGGTGGCTTCCGCTCCCAGGAACAATTTATCCGGATTGACCAGAGATTGCACAACCTACCCTGGTTCAAGACCGGCGGCTTTCGTATTGTGAGAGAACCATAAACTGCAAAAGAGGCAATTCAACCCCCCTGATTGCGGAAAGTCAGCGCGGAAAATTCTCTTCAATAATACGTCACCCATGATGGATTGGCGGCGGTTGCCTGCGTGGTGGCAAGATAAACGCCCCATGAGTCGAGCATGCCAGCCTGTCCCACCACACCATCCTCCACCTTGAGGGTCCACTCGCCAAATGGGGGCGTCAAAAGGAGAGTCCCCATACTGTTATCGGGTCTCATACAGCCCCTGTAAGAACCCAGACCCACATACTCACTCTGCTCAATCATATCAGGAATCGACCAGGAACACCTGTCATTCAGGAAAATGCCGTCAAAATTCGGATAACTCCCGCCCTCTCTATCCAGCACAAGGACACCGCCATCCCATGGCGTCAGGAGCCTCGCCTGCACATCCTGCGTGCGGGGATGATTGATGAACAGTTCCAGGGTTACATCCACCGGCGAAGCAATCCCGCGCGCCACACACGCAGACGAAAGAGAAGACGTCCCATCGGGGATGCCCCTTGCGTCATCAGCGTTGCGAAAATAGTAAAGGGGCGGCGATGTGCGTGGGAGCATGCGATATGTGTACATGGAGAAATTGCAGTTACCGCGTGTGGATTTTTTCAGGCGGAAGAACCCGCCCTCGCCCCACCACTCGCCCCAGCTGTTTTTGCAAATCCAACAGTCCTGGGCATCATCCCAGCCAAGAAGGGCGACCATATGGGTGCCCACGCTCCCGCCGGTGACGGTGCTATACACCCCACCAGTGTATGTCGGAAAATCCTCATACACATCCATCCAGCACATGATTGGGGATTGCATCACGGCTGACTTCAACGGGCTTTCATAATCGCCGATGACATAGGAGTCACTGATGACCTCCCAATTTTCAATAAGATAGGCGCCGCCGTCAGGGAGATATTTTGCAGGGGAGTCCGTGGGGAGCGTTCCATCCCATCCGGCATAGGGGCAGTCCGATTCGGAAACTGTGCCGACAGCCATGAGGAAATCGGCGACCTGGGATGCCCACCATCCCTTGTCCGGTTTGCCGCCGCCAAAGGCGAAAACGAATCTCTCCGAGAGGTCAACATCGAGGCCGGGATTTCCGGACTCAATTTTCATGATGGACTCAAGGCATGCGATTGTTGAAAAGGCGGTGCAGGTGTTGAAAGATAACTGATCGCGAATGGGTGTCACCCAGTTGTGACCATCCTTGTTTCTCCAGTCCCAGGAGGACGGAAAGGAACGCCCATCCCTCGGAACCATATAGCCCTTCGGAGTTGCCTTGCGGGAACGGACAGACGGGGGCTCGGGCAAGGCGCCGCACAGGCGTTTTTTCCGCTCCGGCGAAAGGCGGGAGACAGATGTCTCCCCCGCCGTCCACGACTTCCCCTTCATCTGTATTGCCTTCTGAACCTCCTGAACGGTTAATGCAGAACCGATGACCGGAGAGGATATTACAAGGAGACATAGTCCCAGAAGAAATTTTTTCATTCGCATTCTCTCAATATATTCAGAAGTTCTAAAATTGTCATCCTGAAATTTTGTTTACAGGAAAGCGCCCGCCCTTTTCATGACAGCCCTCACTTTTTTCCCATCAATGGCGCGGGGCGTTATGCCTGCGTCAAGTGAAAGGGCGCTGGCAATTCCCGCCGCCTCACCAAAGGCGCGACAGGTCGGTTGCACACGCGGTGAAGACTGCCCCGCAAAATCCGCCGAAAAACACCGCCCAGCCACAAGGAGGTTCTCCACCCCCTTCGGCACAAGACACCGGTATGGCACCTCATAATATCTCTTGTCCTCCGGCAGATGCGGAATCTTGACATCGCCGTATTCAACCTGCGCCCCGTGTACATCAATGGGGTAATTGCTGCGGGCAATGGCGTCGGGAAATTTTTTCATGGCGAGGATATCCCTTCCTGTCAGGACATACTCGCCCACGATGCGGCGGGATTCCCTCACACCCAGCATGACGGCGGCATGGATGAGCCATGCCTTCTCAAATCCCGGAAAATATTTCTTCATGAACTGCACGGTGCGAAGGATGGCGCGGCGCCCGTCCATCAGGGCGCGGGATTGATAATCAGGACGCGTGACATCCGCCTCGGGTTTAATCTCCGGGCAATTGAAGGCAAGACAGCCCGGTTTCCCCGGCACCCCGAACGCCTGAAAATAATTCCCGTCTCTCTCAAGGAGGTCGCCCGCCTCAACCGCCTTGAGGAAGATTGGCTCCAGCGGCCAGTTATGTCCCCACACCATAGCAGTGTGAAAGAATGGGAAACCGGTCTCCACCTTCTGTCCCTGCTTTTTCAGAAATGCCGAAAATCGCCTCTCGTCAATCCCCCCCATCTCAAAACGGAGCGAGGTGGGTTGATTGACGTGATTATCCGGACGTCCGGAGACAACGGGCGCGCCGGCAAAAACCGCCACATCCGCATCGCCCGTGGCGTCAATCACGCGCCGCGCCATCACCGCCTGCCTGCCTCCCTTGTTCTCAATGATGACTCCCCCTATCACGCCTCCCTGACAAACAGCCCCGCAGGTGAATGTGTTATACATGATTTCAACGCCCGCCTCGAGGCACATCTCTTCGAGAACAAATGAGAGCATGACGGGGTCAAACCAGCCGTCATTGCCTCCCCGGTCTTTCGCCCCCGCGCCCCGCTTCATCAGGCGACGGTTAATCTCTGTGTTGATGGATGATGGGGATGGGTTCCCTTTTATAAGATTGTGCATGAGGGGCGTTACGAGGGCTGCCGTGGCTGAGCCGCCGAGGAAGGCGAGCTGCTCGACGATGAGGGTCTTTTTTCCCCGGCGTGCCGCCGCAATGGCTGCCGGCACACCTGCCGTCCCGCCTCCTGCAACAAGAACGTCAACCTCCCTGACGATGGGAATCTTTCTCGCCTTTTCCCGCAATATATTGACCATCCCCTTACTCCCTGCTTCTCATATACCATTCCTATCTCGCCGCCTCGACCATCCGTCGGGCATGGCTGTTCATCTCCTCCCTGACCGCCCGTTCATCCACATTAACAAGGGCTCCTTCCCGCACCACCACCTCGCCATTCACAATCACCGTGTGCGCCCTGTGGGAGATGCCGCAGAAGACAAGGGCGGCAATGGGGTCATGAAGCGAGCCGGCAAAGTCAAGTCGCCTCACATCAAAGATTGCTATATCCGCCGCCTTGCCAACCTCAAGACTGCCAATATCCGCACGGCGCAACACACTGGCGCCGCCGCGGGTTGCAAGCCGGAGCGCCCTGTCCGCCGACATTGCATCCACCCCTCTGACAAGTCGGTGAAGAAGCATGCACTGGCGCACCTCTCCGAGCATATCGGATGAATCATTGGATGCGCTCCCATCCACGGCAAGGCCAACCGGCACGCCAGCCTCCAGCATCTCCGGTATGGGCGCCGCTCCGGAGCCAAGTCGCATGTTTGAGGTGGCGCAATGCGCTACGCCCGTCTTTGTCTCCGCCATGACTTTAATCTCATCCTTGTTCAGGCGAACACAATGTGCAAACCAGACATCCTCACCCAGCCAGCCCAAGTCTTGCATATATTCCAGCGGTCTCATCCCGATTGTGTTCATACAGTATTCATCCTCATCCGATGTCTCAGCAAGATGGGTGTGCAGGAGGACGCCTTTATCGCGCGCGAGCGCCGCCGTCAGGCGCATGAGGTCGGGAGTCACAGAGAATGGCGAGCAAGGCGCAAGGGCGACACTGCACATGGAAAAGGGAACGGGGTCGTGGTAGGTGTCAATAAGGCGCGCCGAATCCTCAAGGATGGCGTCCTCATCCTGGACGACGTCATCCGGCGGGAGTCCGCCTTTGGAAATACCAAGCGACATACTTCCGCGCATGGGATGAAAGCGGATGCCAATCTCCTGTGCGGCGCGAATCTCCTCATCAATCAGCATGCCCGTCAGGTTGGAGGGAAAGAGATACAGGTGGTCTGCTGTGGTAGTGCAGCCGGTGAGCAGGAGTTCCCCAAGTGCGCCAAGTGTGCTCCAGTAAACTGCCTCCGGGGTGATGTGGCGCCAGACGTTATAAAGATGGCGAAGCCAGTCAAAGAGTTTGACATTCTGGACGGCGGGCAGGGCGCGTGTGAGGGTCTGGTAAAAGTGGTGATGTGTGTTGATTAGCCCGGGAATTACCACCATGCCCGAGGCGTCAATCACGATTTCCGCCTGATGCGCAAGGTTGGCGCCAATCTCCTTAATCTGCGGTCCTTCCACAAAGATATCAGCGTTGGACAATCGCGTGTTCTTCTCATCAAACGTGGCAATGGCAAATGCGTTTTTGATAAGGAGTGTCTTCATGAGATGTCCACCTCGCCCTCTCAGGAAAATTGAAAAATGAGCATCCCCTCACTCATCTCAGGAATATCAATGTTAATCATATAACATCTTTTTTTCTCATGCAACGTATATGAGACATTTTTTTCCATGAATATGACACGGAGCGGTTTTTTCACAAGAAATACCCGGACATCCTTTCTGAAAAATCCGTCAATGGAGAGCGCGTCAGGCTCATCATCGATATGCCGGAGATAAATCTGCCCCTCAATATCAAGGAGGTTCTTCTCTTTTCCGATGATTTTCAGGAGGCGAAAATCAAGGGGTTTGAGCCTGAACATCGATGCGCCCCTCGGAAACGCACCCCTTCGGACATCCCAGAATCTCAAGCCTCGCCGCATGACCCTGCAGGTCGCCATATCCTCTCCGGTGTTGGAGATGAAGAGAAACCCGTTTCCCGTCAGGTTCCAGAGGACACCGGAGGATTGCGTCTTGACGAGCGGGTATTCGCCCGTGGACAGACCGGCGTCGCGGAGGAGAAAATCTACAAATTCAAACACAGGGAGGTTATTCCGGATGCCATCGGCGGCAAGACCGGCGAAAAGGGCATATCCACCGCGGGGGGTGCGGTGGCGGAAGATGACAGGCTCATCTCCCTTCCTCGTCGCATAAAGGACTTCCACATCTGCGCCCTTTGAAAAAACCGGCACGCCCCAGGCGCAGGATTTGATGATGGGCGACATGCCCAGGAAGGCATCACCCTTTTTCTTTCCGGTAAAACGCAGTCTGACCTCCTCCCCGTGGGACATGGTGCGGATGGGCAGGTTGGCATCACACCCGAAGAGGCTGAGCATCTCAGGCGGTTTGTGCGTCCCAAAATCATGATACATTGAATCCACACCAAAGCGGTAGCCATTGC
>JAPLSR010000259.1 GCA_026398545.1 Candidatus Sumerlaeota bacterium
GACTCGCAATATCTCCCTTTCCCAAATGCCACTTTTGATATTGTCTTTCAGTGCATTACATTTTCATCCATCCTGGAAAAGGCAGTGCGAAGAAATATCGGGATGGAGATAATGAGGGTTCTTGCGCCGAAAGGTTTTATAATCTGGATTGATAGTGGCGACTCCAATGACAAAAGCCAATATTGCGGTGAGGTTTTTTATCAGGGAATTGATTTTCCCGAAATCCGAAAAGAGATATTTCCTGGTGCTGATATTATCCGCTTTCCCAAAATCCTCTTGAAAAAGGATATATTCAGAAAATGCCTGAAATCTGCAAATCAAGGGGAAAATAAAGCCCTCCTCTATACCTCATACAGCAGGATTAAATATCTTTTTTATTCACTTTTTAATTCCAACAGGAGGCATGAGGTACTTGTCATAAGACCGCGGCATAACTCGAATCCAAGCTCTGCCATATCACCATAAAGAGACACGCATCCCTGCTTTACATTCTCTTCTAAAATATGCTTGCAACTGCAAATCCCCCACACTATTTAACAACTATCTAAGAGATGCACAGGATGAGTAAATTCATGAAGGCTTTTAACAAAGACAGACCCAACCATCTTTTACCCTGCATGCTTCAGATAGTCCTCATTTTTTTAATCATTCTGCTTCAGCCTTTCAAATTCTTGCACGTATCTTATGATGTTTTGATGGTCATGGTGTTTGCGTTCATCATTATTATGGCACTCAAAAGAAAAATCCAACCATTACCGCCGGTCTTCTGGTTCATTCTCGGGCTCTATACATTGTCCATACTGATATCAACCGTGCTCTCGGTTAATATTCATGAGAGTGTGGACGGCATTCGCAGTGAGTATCTGAAACAGATAGCGGTTTTCGGACTTCTTCTAATAACAGCCGCCACATTTCTTGAAAAACGGAATGCCCTTTTATGGGGCTTTTTCATTTCAGGCGTCATCATGAACACAGTTGGATTCTTTCCATACTTTTTCGGCGTATTTTCCACAAAAGACCTACGGCTATTATCTCTCTCTGGCAGTTACACAAGACTGACTTATTTTTATGTCCTCTATGTCCCTTTATTGCTCCTGCTTCTGCCGGGACGGAAAAGAAAAGCAACCATTGCCATTTATCTCCTTATCATCCTGAGTCTTCTGGGAACACTTTTCACCCAGACCCGCGGTGGCTGGATCTGTGTCCCGCTCGCCCTGATTTCCATCTGCGTCCTCACGAAAAACTGGCGCACACTGGTAATAATCGCCGCTATCATAGCGCTCGGTTCAGCATTAGTTTACTCGGTCTCACCCTCTATAAGAAACCGGATTACGGATTTCAGAGAGATTGTCGACGGGACCGGTTCACTGGGGATGCGAAGGGAATATCGAAGAAGCGCCATAAATGCGTTTATCAAAAAACCGCTTTTCGGTGCGGGATATGGCAAATATATCTTCAGGGATATATATAAAATATATAAGATAAGCCCCCCGTATGAAGCACCGCCAACAAGCGATTCACATAACACATATCTTGAAATCCTTGCCCAGAGAGGAATATTTGGTTTCGTAAGCACACTTCTTGTATATCTCTTTTTTCTTAAGCGAGTCTTGATGCTGAGGAAGACAGGTGGGGATTGGGGAAGACGCCTCTTTGAGTATTTTATTGCCATCTCAATTGCATTTGCCACCTTTGGACTTGTGGATAATATTTATGTCAAGGAGTCGGGGCGTTACCTCTGGCAGGTTGCAGCCCTGATTATGATATCCCCGATAAGTCTTTCAAAACAATCCGATGTGGATGGAGTATGAGCGCCACCCGGCAATCAGTTTCTGCCGTCCTTGAGGTCCTGGAACACAAGAAGACTATCGGGCGAAATATCATCTACAAAAAGGTGTTGCCCGCCAGAGCCGCAGTGTATGCGGAATTTCCCTCCTTTCTGCCACCGGCGCTGATTGAGACCCTGAAAAAGCGCGGTATTGAGCGCCTGTATTCACACCAGAGCGAGGCGCTTCAACACATAAACGATGGGAATAATATCGTTGTCGTTACACCGACAGCCTCCGGGAAGACCCTTTGCTACAATATACCCGTAGTTCAGGCAATCCTTGAAAATCCCGAGGCTCGCGCCCTTTACATCTTCCCCACAAAGGCGCTCTCACAGGACCAGTATAAGGAACTTCACGAAATCACCGGCGCCCTCGGGCGGGACATCAGGGTTTACACCTTTGATGGCGACACACCCGCATCGGCTCGCAAGGCAATCCGCAATTCAGGACATATTGTCGTAACAAACCCGGATATGCTCCATACCGGCATCCTGCCCCATCATACCCTCTGGCTCAAGCTTTTTGAAAACCTGCGTTACATTGTGATTGATGAAGTGCATCATTATCGCGGGGTTTTCGGAAGCCACGTGGCGAACCTCCTCCGACGGCTGAAAAGGATTTGCGCCTTTTACAAATCCAGACCGCAAATCATCTGCTGTTCTGCCACAATTGCAAATCCGCTGGAGCTTGCGGAAAAGCTGACCGGCGAGACATTCACCCTGATTGACAAAAATGGCGCCCCGCAGGGGGAACGGGTCTTTCTATTTTACAATCCTCCCGTCATCAATGCTGAGCTTGGGATGCGGAAGTCATCCATCCTTGAAGCGCGCCGCATCGCCGCCTATTTCCTCCTGAATGAGGTCCAGACAATCATCTTTGCCCGCTCGAGGCTCAGGGTGGAAATTTTATTGAAATATCTGAAGCGGGAAATGGCAAGGCTGAAGCGAAACCCTGAAAAAATAAGCGGATACAGAGGCGGCTATCTTCCGAATGAGCGACACGCCATTGAAGAAGGAGTCAAGAGTGGACACATCATGGGGGTGGTCAGCACAAACGCCCTGGAGCTTGGAATTGACATAGGTCAATTGAATGCCGCCGTCCTTGCCGGTTATCCCGGCACCATTTCCAGCACCTGGCAACAAGGCGGACGCGCCGGTCGCAAGACTGAGACATCCATCATAGTCCTTGTGGCAACCTCCTCCCCACTTGACCAGTTTATCATCAATCATCCCGATTATTTTTTCGGTTCATCACCTGAGGCAGGCATCATCAATCCCGATAATATCGCCATCATGGGAAGTCATTTGAAATGCGCCTGTTTTGAGTTGCCAATAGAAGAGGGTGAGCAATTCGGGCAGGCTGACATCAATCCCCTGCTTTCTCACCTTGAAGAGAGTGACATCCTGCGCCACACGGGGGGCAGGTGGTATTACACCAGTGAGGTTTATCCTGCCGAGGAGATTTCACTTCGCAGTGCAACGGCGGAAAATTTTGTCGTCCTGAACACCTCGAAAAACAAAGCCGTCATTGCCGAGGTGGATTATGACTCCGCTCCATTTTTAATACATGAGGAAGCCGTTTACATCCATCAGAGCCAGACCTTTCACATTGACAGCCTCGACTGGGAAGGGCGAACGGCATACGCCCGCGAGGTGGATGTGGATTATTACACCGACGCCCTCTCAAAGACGGATGTCGAGGTTCTGACAGAGGATGCCCACTCCCCTGCCCCCGGCAATGATAACTCTCCCCTTTCAGAAATGACGTTCGGTGATATCAGAGTCACAACCATTGTGGCAAAATACAAGAAGATTAAATTTGAAACGCATGAGAACGTTGGCTATGGCGAGGTTCATACCCCTCCAAACGAGATGCGGACGGAATCCTGCTGGTTTACCTTTCGCGACGACTTAAAGGAAGATTTGGAACAGAAGGGGCATGCAATCGGCGACGGGATACGCGCACTGGCAAACCTCCTTTCCAATGTCATCCCGTTGTATGTCATGTGCGACCCGAAAGATTTCTGTGTGGTTCCGATGGTTCGCTCCCCGCACAGCCAGCGCCCGACAATATTTATTTATGACAAATATCCGGGCGGCACAGGGATTGCCCGCCGTTGTTTTTCCATTGAAAAAAAACTCTTCTCCTCTGCGCTGGAAATGCTCAACAGTTGCCATTGTGCGGATGGTTGTCCATCCTGCATTGGTCCCGCACTTGAAATTGGCGATAAGGGAAAAACCACGGCGCTCACGCTTCTCAAGGACATCGTTTTGCCAATATGAAAAACCTTTCTTGACTCAAAGAGGAAATCCCATATCTTATTTTTGTTCATATATTAAACAAGTGCAAGAGGAAAAAGAATGGCAAAATTGACGGTTGATAAACAAGATGTCAAAGGGAAGCGCGTCTTTGTGCGCGTTGATTTCAATGTCCCTATAGAGAAGGGAATTATCACGGATGATATGCGCATCTGCGGCACCCTTCCCACCATCAAACTCCTTGTTGAAAGGCAGGCGAAGGTCATCCTTGCATCCCATCTGGGGCGCCCAAAGGGCGGACCTTCACCTGAATTCAGCCTTGCCCCAGCCGCCAA
>JAPLSR010000070.1 GCA_026398545.1 Candidatus Sumerlaeota bacterium
ATTGACCTCACCCGCGGGATGTTCCAGGAGGACTCCATCATACTCGCAGTGGACAAGGGGAAGATTGTCGGTTTCTGCCAGTATGAGGGCGACCACTTTGGCCCATTCGGCGTGTCGGATGACTATCAGGGCAAGGGAATCGGCTCCGCTCTGCTTGCCAGGACGCTTTACCAGATGCGCATCAATGGGCATCATTGCGCATGGGTTCTGTGGACGGGGGAGCGCGCCGCAAATGGCGTTTATGGCCGCCTCGGTTTTACAATCACCCGCCGCTTCGCCATCATGAAAAAGGTCCTGTAAAAGATTAACCACAGAAACAGGATGTTCTTATCCGGCGCGTGAAGGTCTCCCTGCGGACACTTTTTGTTTGATTCCCCCGCCTGAAATGAGATAAGTATTTTATTTATCTGCCGGAACATGCAGAAAAGGGCTGTGAAATATCCTTAGATAATAAGGCGGTTTTCCGGATATATGAGGAAGGTCTTATTTTTCATCCTGACACTCCTTGCGGGCGTTGCCCTCGCGGGAGATTTCAAGTTCGCCGTTCTTGGCGACAGCCAGCTCCAGAACCCCAGGGTCTTTGAAGGCATCGTTCAGGAGGTGAACCTCCTCAAACCCGATTTTGTTATCCATGTGGGCGATATGATTGAGGGCTACACTTATGACCCCGTCCGCATCTGGGAGGAATGGGAAGGTTTCAAAAGGCAGATTGCCCCACTTACAATGCCATTTTACCCTGTTGCGGGAAACCACGATGTTGTAACAACACCCCTGCAGGCGCTATTTGCCGAGGTCTGGGGCAAGGACCGTCTATATTATTCATTTGACCACAAGGGAAGCCACTTTGTGGTTCTGAACACAGATTACAATCTGAACTATGGAAAGGTAACAGCGGAGCAGCTTGCATGGCTGGACAGGGATATGGAAAAGTCCGCCCGCGCCGACCATGCCTTTATCTTCATGCACCGTCCGCTCTGGAGGGATGTGCGCTCCAACTGGTCGGATGTGCGCACCATCCTGAAGAAATACCCCAACATCCGCGCCGTCATTGCCGGACATGCCCACAAGTATTATTTTGAGGAGGTGGATGGTCTGCGCTGTTTTATCATCAACTCCTCCGCTCAGATGAGTTACTCCGCCCCGGAGGTGGGTTACTTTCACCAGTTTTTATACGTCTCCGTGAACGGTGGGGCGGTCACAGAGGCGGTCATTCCCGCGGGCGGCGTCAAGCCTGCCGATTATGTTACCCGCGAGGAGTTCGACCGCGCGGCTCCTTATTTCCTGCCTTCTTCCGGCGGCCAGATTTCAGACCCTGCTGAGTCCCCGCTGAACACCATTTACACATTTCCAGTTAAAAACAGGACGGTGGAGATGAATGCTTATACCGTCCGGTGGGAGACCCCGAACCCCGCCTTTATCGTGGAGCCTCGTGAGCAGGTCGTCCTTATCTCCCCCGGTCGCACCGAAGATGTCGCCGTCCGCATCAAGTCGCCCTCCCGCCGCTTTGAGGCTTACAGTCTCCCATACGCCCTCATCCAGACCTATTACAACACCCTGCGCGGCGATTCAGTTGTGCTCACATCCCGGCATGAGCTGTGCATCCCGCCGAAGTCAGTTGTTCATTGCACGAAGACTCCGCCGACCATCGATGGCATCCTTGACGATACAGCATGGCAGTCCGCCGATATAATAACAAACTTCCAGGTCAACAGGGGCGGCGATATGGCAGCCCAGCAGACCTGGGTGCGCACCCTTTATGATGACAGATATTTTTACATCGGCATCCATTGCGCCGAACCGGAACCTGACAAGGTTGTCACCATCGCCAGCCCTCCCGTCTCGTTCACCTGGGGCGATGACGAGGTGGAGGTCTTCGTTGACGTGACTCATGAGATGAAGACTTACTCCCGCGCATCTATTAATGCCGCCGGCACAACGTTTAATTATCTCGCGGGCAAGGGCAATGTCCCATCCTGGTATGACCACGCTGTTCATATGGGAAAGGATTACTGGTCTGTTGAGTGCCGCATGCCCCTTGCCGCCCTCGGGCAGGATGATGCGCCAACCTCCGCCACATTGTGGGGCTTTAACGTGCGCCGCAATAGACAGAGACCACAGAAAGAGGAGAGCGACTGGAACAAGATGTCAACTTTTCCCTGTGAACCCTGGCGGTTCGGGGTCTTGAGATTTGAACGCTGAGGGATAGAGCCTTTCGGGACGGATGAAATTTGTAAAGGACAGTCCGCTGTGATTAAGAGCGCAAAAAAGATTATGATGCGTGAAGAGCTGGCGCCGATTGTGGCGCGACTGCGCAAGGCGGGCAAGACGGTCGGTCTCACGAACGGCGTCTTTGATATCCTCCATGCCGGACATGTGGCATATCTTGAGGCGGCGCGCTCGCGGTGCGATGTCCTTGTGGTGAGTATCAACACCGACCGCTCTGTGAAAAGGTATAAAGACCCTGCCCGTCCCCTCGTCCCGCAGGAACAGCGCGCCCGCGTGATTGCCGCACTCGCCTGCGTGGATTATGTTACATTCCACGGCGAGCGCCGCATGAGAAAGACCCTCGAAATCCTCCGCCCCACATATTATATAAAGGGCGGCGATTACACGCCGGAGCAACTCACCTCGCGGGATGTTGTGGAGAAGTATGGCGGCGAGGTCGTGATTTTGCCTGCCACGGCGGGCATCTCCACAACGGCAATCATAAACCGCGTCCTTGAGGCATACTGCCCGAAACCGGTGTCTCTTCAGACATCGCCGCCCCGCCCCGCCCCAGCCCTCTTCCTCGACCGCGATGGCGTCATCAATGCCGAGAGGGGATATATCACCAGACCTGAGGATTTTGCACTCCTGCCGGGGGCGATAGAGGGACTCCGCCGCTTCCAGCGCGCCGGCTATTTCATCATCATCATTACAAACCAGGGCGGAATAAATTTGGGTTATTACACGAGAGATGATTTTTACGGGGTCAACCTGCACATGTTGAGAATCCTCGGCGGTGCAGGCGTCGGGATTGACAAGATTTACTTCTGCCCCCACACCATCAAAGAAAAGTGCCCCTGCCGCAAGCCAGAGATTGGCATGATACGCCGTGCGCAGAAGGACCTCCCCATCATCATGGAAAAAAGCCTCCTCGTGGGCGACAAGGAGACGGACATCCTTGCCGGCAAGAAGGCGAGGCTGAAAACCTGTCTCATCACTGGAGGTGGTGCGGCAGTAATGTGCGACATCCATCCCGATTTCACCGCCCCTGACATCCTCACCGCCGCCCGACACTTCCTCGGAAAAAAGACCTGTCGCAGGTGAATCCTGTATTTTTTTAGTTTCTTATTGACTTTTCGCAATTTTTTTAGTTCAAGTATTCTATAGTGTGTGCAGTAAAATAATGTTTTAAAGGAGGTGATGCGAAATGAGGATACTGTTTCTGGCTTTACTATCTGTTACTCTCCTGGTGGGATGTGTCTATATTCCCGGAAAGACCGACCTCGGTGCTGTGGCAAAAGATACAGGGATGAAGAATATAACAACCGGTGACGGGACATTTGAAAACTATACAGCCACCGGTCATTTCACTGGAACCGAAGTGGGAATCGCCCTGGGAATCCCGGGTATTGGAAAGCTTATGGAGCTTTACCCCCAGCAGAGTAATGAGAAATTGCTTGAGTTTATTGCCAAAGATGCAAAGGATGGCGGCGCCAACGCCATGATTAACGTCACACCCCATAAGGAAATGTATACCGGCTTCCCACTCTTCATCATTGGCATTTATGTGGACGGCTGCCAGGGCACAGGCATAAACGTCAAGTAATCTCTTGCATTCACATGGCACAGAGAAGGCAAATCATAATCTTCTCTGTGCCCTTTTGTTTGCAAACGTCAAGAGATCAAATAAAATCTTGTTGATGCCCCTTAGGTGTTATTGTATTGGGAAAATAGTAAATTAATATATACATATAAATTTTATAGATTTTTATAGGGGTCTGACCCTCTATTTGACTCATTTTCAGGAGGCATGATATGAAAAAACGGATGGGCGGGATTTTGATTACCATGATTCTGATGTCAATCTCGTTTTCTCTTTCCGCGCAAAATTTTGACTGCGGAAGCAATGGGAACTATGGTCCGCTGGTCATCCCCTCCACATCGGGGACGGTTACCCTCGCTCTGCCGGGGGACGGGATTTTTCACTGCACAATGGTCAGTGTGGAGGAAGGCGCCACGTTAATGTTTGCGCGGAATTCCTTGAATACCCCTGTGTATATTCTTTCCAAAGGGGATATTGAGATTGGAGGGACGATCGATGTTTCCGGCAAATCCGGCACGGCCACTCCACCCAAGGGCGGAGAAGGTGGTCCGGGCGGCTTTGACGGCGGAATGCCGGGCGTTTTTGGCACCGTTTCACCGGGGGATGGCCAGGGACCGGGCGGCGGAAAGGGCGGCACCATGGGACAACCTACTTCTGCAGGCGTGGCCGGTGGCGGCGCCTACAGTACACTGCCCTGGTATACCTTAGCCCAGAATCAGAGCAATTATGGCAAGGTTCACGGCAGTCCGCTGCTGGCGCCCTTACTTGGAGGCTCAGGAGGAGGCGGCGCGGAGGGAAGAAGCGCCACGGAAAACGGCATTGGCGGAGGCGGTGGCGCCATTCTACTTGCCTCCAACACAAAGGTCATCCTGAATGCCCCGGGCAAAATCTTCTCCCGCGGTGGAAGCAATCCTCCCTATTCCTCCGGCGGTCAGGGCAGTGGCGGCGGCATCCGGATTGTGGCGCCGGAAGTCAAGGGCAATGGTTCGCTCGATGTGTCCGGAGGAAGCGCGCCGTTCGATTACAGCAATTCCGTCGGCGGAAGCGGCAGGATTCGTATTGATACTTATTTCCGCTCCGAACTCCAATTGAGTTATGCTCCCAATTCGACCTACACTCGCGCCTTTGGTTCCTTCATGTCGGTTTTTCCGCCGAACAATCCCCGTCTGGATATTATCAAGGCGGCCGGGACTGACATTCCGGAAGGAACGGGCAATGCCGTCCAGATTCTGATGCCTTTTGACAGCCCCACGGAACAGATCGTCCGGGTGCAGGCACGCAACTTTTTTGGCAAGGTGCCTATCACCGTTGCCCTGATCCCTGATACCGGCAGCACCATCACCTACGACGACGAAATTGATATGGATACCGGCAATCCGGCCTATGTGGATGTCATAACCCAGATGCCGAAAAATGTCCAGATTCACATCTACGCCTGGACGCGATAACGGATCACCTTATCAAAAGGGAGGCTCGAGCATGAAGATAAAGATCATCCTGACGCTTGCGGCGGTCCTCTGCTGTCTCTTCTTTCTGCCTAAAGCGTCCGCCCAGTTGTTATGGGTTATTGACGGCAATCCCCCCTGGGATCATGATGGCGACGGGGTCCCGGACATCGAGGAAACCAAGTTGGGACTCGATCCTTTGAAGGCAGATACGGACGGCGATGGCATAAGCGATGGCGATGAGGATTATGACGACGATGGCTTGAGCAACAGGGGCGAGTTCATTATGAATACCGACCCGACCAATCCTGATACGGACGGCGATACAATTCTCGACGGCGATGAGGATGCCGACTGGGACGGACTTCCCGACGGCGATGAAGTCCGATTGGGAACCGATCCTTTCTCAGTGGACACGGACAATGACCAATGGCCCGACGGAACTGAGGTGGAACTGGGGAGCAGTCCGATCTTCTGGAAGTCGCGTCCGAAGTTGATGAGCGTGGCCGCACCGCCGCTCTCTTTGATCCTTCCGGGGACAGGCGATGTCGGCGGGCTTCAGCCCAATACGACTATCGCCGCTCCAACTCTTACATTCGTGCTGCCGGCAAGCGCGGGGACGGATGAGCTGGCGGCTAATACCACAGTTGCCCAACCACCCGTGGATCTGTTTTTGCCCTGAAGCGAGGACATCGAAAATCATTGAGGGTCAATCATAGAGGGGTCTGACCCTCTATTTGATTCTTCATCCATCAGCTACGGCGCTATGGTGTTCATGGTATAGGTAATCCTCGCGCCATAGAATCGGAGGGGCGTCGGATCCGCCAGAGAGCCGGTCAGGGTAAGATGAACTAAGATGTAATATTGGGCGTTCATGTTATCTATTATGCCGCCTGAGATTGTGGCATTCTCTTTTGATTGAACAACAGCGCTTGCGCCTGCTGTGGTGGTTGATAGCGAAGCCAGGGCGCTGGAACCGGTACTCGTAAGAACTCTTTTACGCAAAGCGGCATCCACAGTGAGATTTTCGGGACTGACGTTGTCGTAATAATAAATTTCAAATTTGGTTACAGTTGCGCCATCCGGCAATTCCACATCGGCGCATAGATTCAGGTATAGGGCATCGGAAGATAAAAACACAAATCCATCTCCATCGAAGTTATAATTATCATAGTATTGGACTCCCAGAGCATAAAAATAAGCGTTATGGAAGGCGGAGGCGGAAATATTTCTATAATGAGTCCTGGCGGATGAGTATTTGTATTCACCGGTTGTTTCAGTATTTCCGTGGAAGTATCCAGCCACAGACTTGGCTCCCAGATAGGCAAAGTTTCCGCTGGGTGTATGGATGCCGGCGATGGCGAAGGCGTTATCGCCGAACACCTGGCCATAGACAGCCCGACCGTCTGTGCCATCGGCCCTGAAATAGCCGCCGTAATTGACCGAGCCTGCATCATCATTGCCTGCGATACCCTCAACGGCTTTGCCCGTAACCCCCACTGATTCAAAATGACCTCCAACGCTGGAGCCTTCACCTTCCGCAAAAGCCTCCAGCGCCCA
>JAPLSR010000255.1 GCA_026398545.1 Candidatus Sumerlaeota bacterium
AATGTCCCAGTTCACAAGCTCCCCATCCTCTGCGGCAAGGACACCGCCCTTATACACCTGTCCCACGGAAACGGATTCGAGGTCATCAAGGACAAGGATGTCGGCGATATAGCCGGGTGAGACTGCCCCAAGCCGCTTTAACTGGAAATATTCCGCCGGATTTATGGTTGCCATCTGGATGGCGCGAATGGGCTCCATGCCAAGCTCAATCGCCCTCTTCACAATGGCATTAACATGTCCATCATCCATCAGGTCTGCTGGATGGCGGTCGTCTGTGACAAACATGCATTTCTGGGCATTGTGTTCCGTGACAAGAGGCAGGAGGGCGCGCAGGTTTTTCGCAGTTGACCCCTCACGTATCATGATATACATCCCATCCCGGAGTTTCTCCTGCGCCTCATCAAGGCGTGTGCACTCATGGTCGCTTTTTATCCCTGCCGTGACATAGGCGGCAAGGTCCTTGCCCGACAAAAGCGGCGCATGTCCATCCACACGTTTCCATTTGGCAATCCGAATCTTCTCCAGGACCTCCCTGTCTCTGCAAATCACACCGGGGAAATTCATCATCTCCGCAATCCCAAGCACCTGCTCCTGACCGAGAAACATTTCAAGGTCCGGGCTATACAGTTTGGCGCCGGAGGTCTCCATATCTGTGGCGGGCACACAGGAGGGAAGCATGATATAGACGGACAGGGGGAGATTTTTGCTTGCCTCCATCATAAAACGGATGCCGTCCAAGCCGAGCACATTGGCGATCTCATGCGGGTCAGCCACAACGGATGTTGTTCCGAGCGGCACAACGGCGCGCGCAAATTCCGAGGGAATCACCATGGCGCTTTCCAGATGGACATGTCCATCAATAAATCCCGGACAGACATATTTCCCGCCAAGGTCAATAAAAGTGCGTCCCATATAATCGCCCAGTCCCACAATTATTCCGTCAAAAATGGCGACATTTGTTTCATGAATATCTCCTGAGAACACATTCACCACGCGGGCATTCTTCAAGACAAGGTCTGCGGGTTTCTCGCCGCGCGCCACCTCAATCCGCTCCTCTACCTTGCTCATATTTCTCTCCCACTCGGCATATATGGCTTAAGATTCTTTTTTTATGGCAACATCCGCTCGACCGTCAACAATATAATTCATGGTTTGCGATTCGGTTTTTCTCCGACCTTATTTGTTAGTTTATCATTAACGGCGGTGGGGCGCAACTGGATATCTGTGACAATACAAAAGCGGTCAACCGTCTTGAAAAACTGTGTTATAACGGCGTTAAAACGGGAAATGAGGAATCGCGATTTAGGCAAGACCTCCCAGTTCATAATATCCGCATGATGCAATTTCTGCCTCCATGTCTCTATCTTTTCTGAAAACACATCGTATCCCGCGCCCGTAATGAATCGGACTGCCACACGCTCCCCATCAATCGGGTCACCGCCAAGACCCTGAAGCGCCGGATGGAGGGAGTTTGTTGTAAGTTTATCATCAGACATGCGCTGGATGAAATCCATCAATTCGCCGGCGGTATCGGATGCAACCACATACTGTCCCTTCAAACAGAGGGCGAAATTGGGCTCTGCATCCTCCCCCACATCAGGTCCTCGTGGCAACGCCAGCCAGTAGTGCGAACCTTGATATTCTCTCTCCACCATCCGAATGAGAAATGTCCTGTTCACAAACTTGAGAAAGCGGCGAAGAGAGCTTTTGAAATTATCGGGGTCTTTGACTCTAACGTAATAAGCCTCGGCGAGGTTGCGAGATGCGCCCGTTCCACGTGGTTTTCGCAAATAATAACCCATCCCGCCCTCCAGCGCGCCCAGAAGGTCATGTTCAACATCCAACCCGATAACCAGACTGTTTGCAATAAGGGTCTGGCGGAGTGTCAATACCGTCTCAGGGTAAACGCCTGAAAAGGCATCCAGAAGATCGTAATATAGTCCGGCGACATCAACCGCTCCATACCCGAATGCAACGGCGTCCGGCGGGATGAGTCTCGCAAGGTCATTATCTGCCTGCCGGAAACGGAAAAGGGCATGGGCAAGGGCGTCTCGCGGGGGCGGTGCATATACTATGGTGTTTAAACGATAACCATTTTGTTTTTTCCAGAGGTGGAGCCCCAGGGCTTTGAAACCTGAAAGTCCAAGTCCGGAATAATCCCTCCCGCCATTCCTCTCCCGGAACTCTATTAGAAGGCTGAACAACCTTTCCAGGTCAACATAAACATCCACCGCCGCGCTATTCGTTTCATCGCCGGTAAGGTGGAAGGCATCACTGCCGGAGAGGGAATCAGCCGGCTGTGGGTTCATGCGGCGTTTGAGCAAATTGCGGATGGGCTGCTCACTCCCCTCACAGATAAAAATCTGTTTCTCCAGCAAGGCATACTGGAAATCTAAGGAGGACTCAATATAGAGGTCATCGAGGGGTGTAATTTTTTGCTTCGCATCAACCGGTTCTTTGCCCTGTGGTGAAAATTTTGGGGCATCTACGATGCCCTGCCGTTCCTTTAAAAGGTAGCGAAAAGAATGGACCTGGATTCCATTGAATTGATAGACCTCTCTTTTAACGCCCCTGCTGTTTGCGCCGGGAAAAACCTTTCCCATAATCTCCTCAGCACGAGCACGGGGGCAATCATGTTCAATGATTATGTTCAAGTCAAAGTCAGCTGGCATGTTACGAGGCATATTCATTCTGGTTACAAAAATTGTCAGACGGCGGGGTTTTAAATTTTCGACCTCGGACAGGGAAATGGAAAGCTTTTGCTCCACCTTTTTCACGGCGTTCTCAGCACCTGAAAAAGAGTTCAGGATTCTCCGAAACTCCGATTGCATATCCTCATTTGATGATTGTGCCTGTCCGGTAAAATCAGACAGGATATCCTTTTGACATGAGATGAAGAAGATTGTTTCGGAGGGGGCAAGAATTGTCGGGTCATTTTCAGAAAAGGATTTCGAAAGTGAAAAAAGAAAAATGATAGGTATTAAAAGCAGTAAAATACGTCTCAACCTTTTTATTCCTTCTTCTGCAACCGCTGAAGGGCATTTTTTGCGGCATCCTGGACACGGCTGTTCGGGTCGTTTTGCATTTCCACAAGGGCGGCAACAATGGAGGGGTTCGACTGTTTTTCAAGTGAGCCAATCGCCGCCATACGCACACGCCAGTCTTTATGCCGGAGCTGGTTCCTGAGAACATTTACAACCTCCTCGTCCTTGAAATTCCGCAATGCCCAGACAGCCTGAATGACTGTCACAATATCCTGGTTGGACAGGGCTGAGACAAGGGCTGATGCGGTGGATGGCTCTGCAATCTCAGACAGGGCGGTGATAACATGGGTGCGCATCATTTCATCCGGATGATTGACCTCCTTCGCAAGGGCAATCGCTGCTGATTTACCCATCTGGATAAGGGCGTGCCGCGCCTGGATTGTCCTGTTCCAGTTCCCGCTCTCAAGTATGAGCATCAAATGGGTAATCTGCTCATCCTTGCTGCCTGTCAAAACAAGCGGCGATGGTGAAGGAATCGGCGTAAGCGTGCGCACCGGCAAAGAGGGTGGCGCGCTCACTGAAGGCGCTTGAGAGCCGGCGGAAGAGGGAACGGTCATCCCGGACGAAGCCGCCTCGCGACGCGCTATCCTCCTGGCAGATTGGCTTCTCGCCTGATTCAGCTCCTCCACACCCTTCTTCCCCAGCATATAAATGCCGGCAAAAAAGCCATAAAGAAGTAAGACAAGGACATAAACAGTTATAATGGTAATCAGAAAGCTCGATTTGGGAGTGGGCCAGATATATTTATAAGGGAATTTGTTTAACAGCCCCTTTTGCCCCTGAGGCGCACCGGAAGGCTGAATGACGGGCTTTGGCGCCTGCACAACCGCCTGAGGAGATTCGGGCTCCATCTGCGGCGGCAACGGCGCAATAGGGGCAACGGGGCGAGGCAGCTCCTCATTGCAATACTGGCAGACAGTTGCACCCTTCGCATTTAAGACACCGCAATGTGGACATTTCAGGAACTTCTGTCGTGTGTAATCCGCCTGCATTTCAGATATGAGACGGTCGCGCTTTTTATTAATCTGGTGTGCCACAAACAGATATAAAAAGAATAGTATCCCTGCGAAGACATAAATGTAAAATATTACGCCTGCCATTTTCAAACCAACTTCAAAGCGAATTATAATCTGGTTTTTATCCCCGAGTCGGAAACTGCGCAAGCCTTTTTTCTGCCGGCAATGTTTGGGCTTTGTCAGGTATCATCTCATTGATATCCATCACATCCGCGGCAGACAATATTGGGGTGTTTCTCTTTTTCCAATCTTCCCGTAATCCAGTTGCGCGCATCAAGATATGCGGGACTGTTCCAGATTTCTCGCAGTGGCTGTTCAAGCACATTTCCAAAAGACTCCCTGTAATTCTTGCCGCAGCATGGGTCAACCTTGCCATTCCAGTTAATAACCATGGCACGCCATGGCCAGTAGCAGGGAATTGGCGGGGGATTGAGGGAGGCGCAGAGTTCCTGATCTGCGTCCGGACTGAATATATCAGAGCCGGCAGGCTGCTTTTTGCCCTGGTCAAGATACTGCGGACGAACAAAGTCGGGATTTTGCGCAGGTCTGATGTCTTGAGAGTCAATATCCAGATATGGTTTTACAATCCTTGCAAAGTCTGCGCCGGAATTTCGGGCAAACTCTGCAACCTTCGGTATCTCATGTTCATTATGCCGGAACACAAGGAATTGGAACTCAACAACCGGCGTTCGACCCTTTAATTTCCTTTTTGCCTCCGCTATTTTCCTGAGATTTGAAAGCACCCTTTCCAGCTTACCCCCTCTTCTATATGTCTCATAGGTTTCCTGTGTCAGCCCATCGCAGGAAACAACAAGGTCATCAAGACCGGATTGAACGACAACCTCTCCCCCGCCATCTGGCAAAATCGTCAGATTGCTGCTTATCACCGTTGCAAGCCGCCTCTCGTGGGCGTATCGAATCATGAAGAGAATATCTTTGTGAAGAAACGGTTCACCCCAGTTATATAAAATCAGCCTGACTGCATGAGACGAGATTCCGTCGACAATCCTTTTGAAATTATCAAGCGACATTTGCCCCGGTGGGAGTGGAAGCGCTCCCCTGCCCGTCGGACAGAAGGGACATTTAAGATTACAGACATTTATGGGGTCAATAACAATTATGTAAGGAAGCCCCCTCAGTTCCGCCCTTCTCATTACACGCTCCACCTCCACAAGGATGACATTTTTCACCCGTGAAAATGTGCCGTAACTAATGAGGGCGCAAACATGTCGCCATTTTCGTGCGTATCTTGCCGCCATCCTTCGAAACAAAGAAACCCTCCTCAGTTATCTCACGCCGCCTCACCGGATATCATTGCCCCGGCAAGGCTAAGCCGGTCCGGCTGTCTCTTTCTTTCTTCTATTCTGCGTTGTCAGGGGGCGAAGCTGCTGGTCGAGAAACAGAAAATTCACAACGACAATGATGAAAAGCACAAGGGCGACAGGAAAAAGGACAAACTGTCCTGTTGTCTCTTTACGGTGTGATATGACTGTTCCGGCTGCAAAGAGAAAACCCAGAAGCTTATTGCC
>JAPLSR010000136.1 GCA_026398545.1 Candidatus Sumerlaeota bacterium
TAGCTTTCATACCCAGATACCTCCTTTAGATTAGTTTTGTCCATAATAAGAGCAATAAAGATGCCAGAAAAGACAACCGGGCGAGAATAGACTATCCTTTTGATTCTCAATGGTCTGGATATTATATCCAACGGATGGAGCGATGGGGCGTGGTACATTTTTGCACATCTGGGCGCTCCTGTCTTTACGTTTTGGTTCCTCTGCCTCAGTCTTCGCCTAAGACGGACTCAGGCGGCTCAATCATGCAGGACACCGTGGAGGGCACACCTGTTCGTAATGCAGTAAGGTTCAAACCGTCCATTCATGAGCCTCCGCCGGAAATCCTTATACTTTTTACCATACCATATCCTGCGGAAAGTCTGCTCACGGACATTTCCCATAACAGTGTGGCTGAAGCAGCAGGGCCAGACATCGCCCTTCGCAGTGATAAAGACCTCGTCAAATCCAACCGAACACCTCCCCGCAGGGATAAAAGGGCGATTCTCGGCAATACAGGTCTCCTCCACGCGCAACTGGGGAAGGACGATGCGGGCGTTTGTGGGAATGGCGGATGCCCTGTTACAGGATTCAAGAAGTTCCTGCGCCCTCTTCAATTCAGACGGCTCAAGCCATCTGTCCCCGCCATAGGGGATGCATTTTTCAAGGTAAATATAATTTGCCCCAACCTCTTCGGCAAATGCAAACAACCTCTCCATGGTGGGGATATTTTCGCGCTGAAGGACATGGAAAACCGCAAGGATGCACTGTTTCTCCACACCGGCATCGCGCCTGAGGCGGGTGTATGTCTTCAGGTTTTCCCTGAGCTGGTCAAATTTGTCCACGCCGGATATGAGACGATAAGTCGCCGCATCACCGGCATTTGCCGAGATGCGCGCCAAGTCCCACCTCATCTCCACCATCCGCCTCGACACAGTCTCATTCATGAGTGTCCCATTGGAGATGAGCGAGCCAATCCACCGGCGCATCTTGATTTCAGACATGATGTCCATGACATCGGGATGCAGGAGCGGCTCGCCCCCGCCGACCACATTCACCTCCTGAACGCCCGGAAGCATTCCGTTGAAGAGACGGACGTAATCACCAATCTTCATCCCCTCCTCACGGTCAACCCTTCTCATCTCGGTGAGATGCTCAATAGGGAGGAACTGAAGCCAGCACATGGCGCATCTGAGATTGCACAGATGGTCCATGGGGTTTATGCGGAGCATTTGGGGACCTGTGAGGGCATGTCCGAGGAGGGTGCCGAGGCGGCGCAGGGCATGGTGAGCAGTCCCGCCGATGCCCCGCCAGCGAATCGCCCTGTAAACCCTGACGGGGGCAAGTCTTTTCAATAAGGATAATCTGCTCATCTTAGAAGTCTTGAGAACCTGATAATTTAAGTCCGGCTTCGGCCTTCGTAGCCATGCTCCGTCGCCAAAGCTATGGAGCGTCGGCGACTTCGGCGAAGTAGGCTCGGGCGGACGTGTCAATTCAGAAATGCGATTTTGTTAAGGGGCTTGTAACGGAAAAAGGCGCGTCCTTTAAGGTTCTCTAAGGGCACAAACCCCCACGCGCGGCTATCCAGACTGCTCTTGGTATTATCCCCCAGGACCATGATATTCCCCTGTGGTATCGTGGCGCGGGTAAAATAATGGCGGTCGCACTCATTCTGGTAATAGATATGGTCATAGGGTTCTCCGGTGAGTTTCTTTCCATTCACATAAACCCCGCCGTTTTTTATCTCGACGACATCGCCTGGCAGTCCGATGCACCTTTTGATATAAACCGGTTTGTCCGGCGTGAAGATTTTCGGCGGGACTTTAAATACCACAATATCGCCATGATTGGGATTTTTAAACCAGTAGTCAAACTTGCTCACCACGATTTTATCGAAGCGGTTTTTAAAGTTGCGCCCCACGAGCTTATATTGCGGCGGATTGAAAATAAACTGGTCCCGGACAAACTTTCCCCCCTCTCTGAAAAAGACATGGATGACGCCCGCCTCCTTCAGGAGCACAAGGTCATCCTCGCCGTTTCCATCATAATCAAACTCGGCGCAGCTGTCCCCCACAAGGGTCGGCGTCATGGAACCCGTGGGGATTTTGAAGAGTTCCACAATGAAGGTGCGGATGAACATGGCAAGGATGTAAGCAATAATAAGGGCATCCGCCCAGTCCCTGAGTGTGATGAGGAACGATTTCCGTTCTCCACCTGCGCATGAGGCTACGGCGGACGAATGTGAGGGTGTTTGCTTATTCTCTGTCATGAGTTTATTTATCCTTCCCGCCTGTGGCGGGTCGCCTTATGAGACATCTTGATGACAAAAATCCACATTGTATTTCAAATCTCCCCTTTCAAAAGATTGACGACGTAAAATAAGCTGAGATAAAAGGCACATATCAATCAAAAAATTCAGGAAAGAGTTGTTTTAAAGAGATTAGACAGGATTAACTGGATTAACAGGATTGAAAATCCGATTTTGCACATTATGACAAAATAAATCAAGGGGCGAGCCGCCCCGCCCCTCGAGCATTTTTTCCAATCATTTCCACAATTACGGTTGTATGTTGATTAATGTAACGAGATCGGCGACATCCAACTTGCCATCGCCATTCACATCACCATTGGGAATGTTCCCTTTGCCCAGAATCGCATTGATGAGTTCACTCTTACTCGGCAAAGACATAATAACAATATAATCCTTTTTCGTTTCTGTGTCTGTCCCATAAGGACCGGAAACTGTCAGCGCCACCGTATAAGTTCCGGGCGCGTCATAAGCATGGACGGGGTTCTGTTCGATGCTTTTCTGCAAATCGCCGAAATCCCAATCCCAATTGTCCGGATACCCGCTTGAGCTATCAAAGAATTTCACTTCACATTTTACCAAAGTTAAAGTCGGTGTGGCACGGAAATCGGCAAGTACGATTGGCGTGGGAGTAGGAGATGCGGTGGGTGTGGGCGTGGGTGTTACTCCTGGATTATACTCATCAGCACCTATGTCATATTCTGCCAGCGGACCATTGTTATCTATACCTAAAACATCCATTGGACGCGGCTCGCCATCAAAATCAATATTTGGCACATTCTGGTCATATCCCGCATCTATGCAAGGAGAGGCTAATAGCAAATGATAATCAAAAATCATATATGTATCACTATTCTGAGCAATAGTTGTTGCATCATCCCATACATTTAACGTTATTGTAGTGTTGCTAACTATTACAAATTGTTTATTCTGCGTAGTATCGGGATTAAGGAGACGACCGGCGTGCTCATTTTCAGTCCAGGAAGCATAACTGTCGGTCAGAGTGGTCTGGAAAGTGGCGGAATTATAGACTGGTGCGGCAGTCCAGCTTCCTCCACTCAAAGTATCGCCGACAAATAGTGGGTCAAGTCCAATGTTATTACTGCACTCGGCAATCGCAGAATCCATCACGGATACAATCGTGTAAGACGTGGTGCCCTCATCATAATAAACCCCATCCGGATTGCCGTAAAAATCATTGTAGCTGACCATAGGGTCGCTACTTGTATCAAACTCGTAGATGTCATATCTATTATTGGCAGAAAAAATAGTGTTCCTGATTTGGGGCGAGGAGTAGTCGTCGCAAGAAATCCCGCCGCCGTAGTTTGCCGAATTTCCCGAGTTGGTGTTGTTGGTAATTGCAGGCGAGGAGGAGGAGCAAGAAATCCCGCCGCCGTTGTATGCCGAATTTCCCGAGATGGTGTTGTTGGTGATGTCAGGCGAGGAGGAGGAGCAAGAAATCCCGCCGCCGCCGGACCAGGATGCCGAATTTCCCGAGATGCTGTTCTTGGTGATTGCAGGCGAGGAGTAGGAGCAAGAAATCCCGCCGCCGTTGTAGTGTGCCGAATCTCCCGAGATGTTGTTCTTGGTGATTTGGGGTGAGGAGTTTTCTCTGCAAGAAATCCCGCCGCCGTTGTATGCCGAATTTCCCGAGATGGTGTTGTTGGTGATGTCAGGCGAGGAGGAGGAGCAAGAAATCCCGCCGCCGCCGGA
>JAPLSR010000106.1 GCA_026398545.1 Candidatus Sumerlaeota bacterium
GGCATCTGGTCGTTGACTTCGGCGATGATGATTTTTGCCGATTCCGCCGGGGATTTTGTAAGGCCGACTTCCACACCCAGCGAGCAGAAACCATGCTCGTCTGGCGGGGAGACATGGACGAAAGCCACGTCCACAGGCAGGCGGTTATCCTTGAAGAGCAGAGGAAATTCAGAGAGCAGCACAGGAGTGAAATCAGCACGGCCTTCCTGCACTGCCTTGCGGACATTAGCGCTGATAAACATCGCATTGACCCGCAAATGACCCTCCATTTCCGGCTTGACATAGTCAGCCGGGCCCACGGAAAGCGCCTGACAAATCTGCACATCTTTCAAGATAGGCGCATATGCCACCAGGGCAGCCAATAGTGTCTGCGGAACTGAAACATTGCCGGTCAAAAAGATGCGATTCCCCGATTTGACCGCTTGAACTGCCTTCTCTGCGGTCGTCACGCGCGATTGATAAATACTATTCCAATCCATCTTATTCTCCTTATTCTTTATTCGTTAGGCGGGAAAGGTGGCGCAGTTCACCTTCATAGGTGTTGAGGCCAGCCTCAATGGCAGGGTTTTCGATGGCTTTGTCCACGCCCAGATCTGCAATCTCCAGAATATATGCAATGGCTGCATTTACAAAACCATAAGTAGCAGTCCGCGCCACCACGCCTGGCATGTTGGGGACACAATAATGCACCACATTCTCTTCAACATAAGAGGGATGATCATGGGTTGTCGGGCGGGAGGTTTCGCTGCACCCGCCCTGGTCAATGCTGATATCAATAAAGACAGACCGGTGTTTCATTTTCCTTACCATCTCACGCGTTATTATGATCGGGGAACGGGCGCCCGGTACCAGGACCGCACCCACAAGCACATCCGCGAATTCACAGACGCGGGCGATTTTGTGCGGCGTGGCAAGCATGGTGATGAAATTCGGGTCGATCTGGCTGATTCGCTGTAATGCGTTGATGTCTTTATCGAGCACCGTCACATGTGCGCCCATGCCTTTAAAGGCGCGCGCTGCGTAGGTACCGGTTGTCCCGGCACCGATGATAACCACTTCGGCAGGTGGAACACCAGGGATGCCACCCAGGAGAATGCCGCGCCCGCCGTGGTCGCTTTGCATGAGACGGGAAGCCACCTCTGCCGCCATGGCGCCGCCAATCTGGCTGAACGGGCGCAGGACAGGCAGAGAGCCGTCCGCTTCTTCGATCTGTTCGAAAGCGATGGCTGTGATTTTATCCTTCAACAGGGCGTCAATTTTCTTCTGCTTGGCAGATGCCAGATGCAGGAAACCGGCAATCGTTGTGCCCGGCTGGAGCATATCCAGTTCATCATCGAGCGGACGGGCAATCTTGAGCAGGAGTTCCGCCCGCCCGTAGATTTCATCCACGGCATAGGCAATTTTCGCCCCTAAATTCTCATATTCCTTGTCAGGAAAGCCAGCTCCCTGACCGGCATCATGCTCAATGAAGACTGTATGTCCATGTTGAATTAGGGTTTCCACTCCCATTGGGGAAAGCCCCACACGGAATTCAAACGGACGGCGTTCTTTTGGGATACATATATTCATAGCATGCCTCCAATGGTATTCAGAAATCTAGTAGATAAACCGGGTATCTTCCTTATTTTGTCTAGACCGGTAGATTCTTTTGGGTTTCCAGACGAAGACAGGATTTTTTTCGATGGTTGCAGTAATATTTTATTCCATATTTAACACATCACGAATTAAGGGCAACGCCCAATCAATGGTTTCTCTGTCAATTACCAGCGGTGGGGCAAATCGGATGACACGTTCGTGTGTTTCTTTGGCAAGGATACCTTTGTTTTTCAATGCTTCACAGAACCGTCGTGCACCGCCAGCTTTTTCATTCAACTCAACGCCGATAAGCAGGCCTTTGCCGCGCACTTCCTTGACGTGTGGACTGGGAATCTCACTCAACTGCTCGATGAAATAATCGCCCAATTTCTCCGCGCGCTGACAAAGATCCTCGTCCACAATGACCTTCAAAGCCGCGCGCGCGATAGCTGCAGCCAGAGGGTTTCCACCAAAGGTTGACCCATGCTCACCAGGCGTAAACAAACCCAACACTTGTTTGTCGGATATCACGGCTGAGACCGGGTAAAAGCCTCCCGCCAGGGCTTTGCCGATGACTATCACATCCGGACGCACATCCTCATGCAGTGTGGAAAAAAGTTTCCCGGTTCGACCCAGACCTGTTTGAATTTCGTCCGCAATTAATAAGACC
>JAPLSR010000322.1 GCA_026398545.1 Candidatus Sumerlaeota bacterium
TATTGTTGTTGCCATAATTGCGATTCTTGCAGCCATCGCTATTCCGAACTTTCTTGAAGCCCAGACGCGCTCCAAAGTTTCGCGAGCAAGAGCGGATATGCGCTCCACAGCCCTGGCGCTGGAAGCTTATGCCACAGACCATAACAAGGTTCCCCCGATGCTCGGTGTGCCGCCTTTCGGACAGACTGAAAACCAGAATAATTATTATAACCATCCCCGTGGATATGGGTTCCGCGGTGTCCCGCAAAACCTGACAACTCCTATGAAATACGTATCATCCATCTTCCCGGACCCTTTCAAATATGGAGCCGTTGCCAACCTTGCTCCCGATGTCGGCTACCCTTACACGGACCCCAATCCCTTTGATGGAAGCTTCGTTTATCACAACATCCGGCAGTTTGCCGCAGTCCCGGGAAGCCAATTTGATTATCGGGACATTGATGCATATGGGGATTGGCGTTTGTTCAGCCTGGGACCAACAAGATTATACGTCTCTCTGGGAACCAATGACCCGCTTAAGGGCTGGATTTATGACCCGACCAACGGCACCGTTTCCAAAGGCATGATTATACGCACCCAGAATGATACTGAAGGAAAACGCAGTCCGAACTATTAACAATGTTTACGCAAAGGACAGTTGATATTGTCAGGAATAAATGATTCCTCGGAACACTGGCGGTTTTTAATTTCCCCAATCTGCCATCTTTTTTCAGAAAAATCTTTACATTGCAGGGCGATTTCAGGCATATAACACGAATAAACATCTCCCATTTTCCAGACGGGCATAAAATTTTTGGATTCCTGCAAGGCTGGAGAACACAAAAGGGGTGGAGGTATTGGGTATGGGTTCAAAGGGAATCACTTATGATTATAGCAATGCCTTGGCATCCATGATTGGCGAGGAACATGGCATAACCGAAAAAGAGATCAAAGGACTGGATGCAAAAGCGCAAGCCGTTCATAAAGACCTTCAGCGGATGCGGACACAAAAGGAGGTCGGCTTCTTTGACCTCCCATATGACACCAACCTTGTCAAGGCAATCAATGCCATTGCCAGCGATATTCACCGCAATTTTGAAAACTTTGTTGTGGTGGGAATCGGCGGTTCCTCTCTGGGCGCCCTCTGCCTCCTGAATGCCCTATCCCACAACTATCACAATTTCCTTGACCCCGCCGGGCGGCACAATCATCCTCGCATCTTTTTCATGGATAATCCAGACCCGGATGCAGTGCGCGAACTGCTGGATATCCTGGACCTCCGCACTACCGCCTTCAACATCATAAGCAAATCCGGCAATACATCAGAGACTATGGCAATCTTCATGCACCTGTATAATGTGGTGCAGCGGCGTTTCAGCAAGGCAGCCCTTTCCAAACACTTTATCATCACCACAGATGCTGACAGGGGAAGCCTGAGGGAGGTCGCCGTGGCGGATAAAATGAAAACCATGCCCATCCCGAAAAATGTCGGAGGGCGGTTTTCCGTCTTCAGCGCGGTGGGGCTTTTGCCTGCCGCAGTGGCGGGTATCAATATCCAGGAGCTCCTCAGCGGTGCAGCGGTAATGGATGAGCGATGCTCCAAACCGTCCCTGAACACAAATCCCGCCTATCTCAATGCCGTGATTCACTTTCTCGCCCACACGAAAAAGGGCAAGAATATCTCCGTCATGATGCCCTATGCGACCGCCCTGCGCACCGTGGCGGACTGGTATGCCCAGTCGTGGGCGGAAAGCCTCGGGAAAAAGTTTGATGCGGACGGAAATGTCATAAATACTGGACAGACCCCCATCAAGGCACTCGGCGCTATTGACCAGCACTCCCAGATTCAGCTATATGTGGAAGGTCCCAATGACAAGATTATCACCTTCATCGGACTTGGAAAATTCAGCAAGGAATGCCGCGCCCCGAAGGTATTCCATTCCGTCCCTGCCCTCAACTATCTTGCAGAAAATGACCTTGAAGAACTTCTGAGCAATGAACTTCATGCCACGGAATTTTCCCTTTTCAAGGCACAACGCCCCAGCGTGAAATTCACCCTTGATGAACTGAACGCCCGGAACATGGGCGGGCTCCTTTATCTTTTTGAGGTTCAGACTGTCTTTGCCGCCGGACTTTACAACATCAACGCCTTTGACCAGCCGGGCGTTCAGGCGGGCAAGAAGACCACACATGCCCTCATGGGCGGTGAACTGAAGGAGGATAAGGAAGAGCTCAAGTTATTCAAGGCATACCAGAAGGAGAAAAAGTCGCATAAATGCCTGTAGAGACCGTCTGCTGGAGTTCAGGAGCCTGCCGCATCATCGACCAGACCCTTCTTCCAGAACGCCTGAAATATCTGAAACTGAGAACCGCTGAGGAGGTTTGGGGGGCAATCCGCCATTTGCGCATTCGCGGCGCGCCCGCCATCGGCATCGCCGCTGCGTTCGGGCTCTATCTCGGCATCAGAAAAACAAAAGCCGCAAGTTTCAGTCAGCTCATGAAGGAAATAAGCCATGTTGTTGATTATCTTGGTTCTTCTCGCCCCACGGCTGTAAATCTATTCTGGGCGCTTGAACGCATGCGACGCGTTGCGTTGGAAAATTCCTCCCTCTCCACTGCGCAACTGAAAAAATGCCTTCTCGCGGAGGCAAAACGCATTCTCGATGAGGATATCAAAGCGGGACGCGCCATGGGTGATGCCGGCGCACACCTTATCCCGGATGGGGCAACCATCCTGACTCATTGCAATGCGGGCGGACTTGCCACAGGAAGCTACGGCACCGCCCTTGCCGTTATTTACCGCGCGGTAGAACAGGGGAAAAAAATCAGCGTCTATGCAGATGAGACGCGTCCACTCCTGCAGGGCGCAAGGCTGACCGCATGGGAACTGGCGCAAAACCGCATCCCGGTGACGGTCATCTGTGACAACATGGCGGGATACCTCATGTCTATGGGAAAGATAGATGCGGTGCTTGTCGGTGCTGACCGCATCACCGCCTCGGGGGATTTTGCCAATAAGATAGGGACTTACAGTCTTGCCGTGCTTGCATCCGTTCACAAAATCCCATTTTACGTTGTAGCGCCACTTTCAAGTTTTGACATCACGCTGAAAAGCGGATGTGAAATCCCGATAGAGGAACGCCCGCATGAAGAGATACAATTCATCCGGGGCAAACGCATCGTCCCGGAGGGGGTAAATATCTTCAACCCCGCATTCGATGTCACACCCGGAAGATACGTGACGATGTTTATTACTGAAAAGGGCGTTGTGCATCCACCATATAAAAAGACAATCCCAAAACTGTTTGAGAGATGAACTGATGGAAAAGAAAAAGGAATTCACATTTCGCAAGGCTGTCATTGCGGATGTGCCTGTAATGCAAAAATTAATCAATTCCCTTGCGGCGAATGATGAGATGCTGCCGCGTTCTCTGAACCAGCTCTATGACACCCTGCGCGACTACTGGGTGTGCGAGGCGGATGGAGCGGTGTGCGGTTGTTGCGCCCTCCATATCATGTGGAAGGACCTGGCGGAAATCCGCTCTGTGGCGATTTCACTGGAATACCAGCGACGTGGCATCGGAAAACAACTGGTTCATATTGCCCTCGAGGAGGCGAGACAGCTCGGTCTGCCACAGGTTTTTCTTTTAACCTACAAGCCGGAATATTTCAAAAAATTCGGCTTTCGCATCATTGATAAGCACAGTCTGCCCCAGAAGGTCTGGACGGAGTGCATAAATTGTCCCAAGTTTCCCGACTGCGGCGAAACGGCAATGATTCTTGACCTCTGATGTGAGGGCGGACTTACATGATGAGTGGTGGCGCTCAAGATTTATAAAAAAAGTTAGGCGGAATGACTTATTATCTTACAATATTTGCTGTGGCGTTTCTGGGGAGCTGGCTTCTCAACTTCCACGTGCGTGCGATAGCGAAAACACGGGGCTTTTTAGACTATCCGAGCGAAAGAAAACTCCATACCTCACCCATCCCTTACGGCGGTGGGGTTGGACTGTATCTTGCGCTTGTTGTGGCGCTGGTGGGTCTCGATTACCTGTATCCCCCCGCCCTTCTCTTCCGGAACCAGATGCTGGGTCTCATCTTTGGCGGGATGATAGTGGTGCTCTTCGGGCTGTGGGATGATGTTGCCGGCTCAGGCGCACTCCTGAAACTGACCGCCGAGGCGCTCGTGGCTGTTTTCATGTATTACATGGGCTTCCGCATTGACCGCATCAGTGTGCCGGCTATCGGCACTCTGGAGCTGGGACATTTTGGCATCATCCCGACCATCTTCTGGTTCTGGCTCATGATGAATGCGATAAACCTGATAGACGGGCTGGATGGTCTTGCGGCAGGTGTGGCGGCAATCTCTGCGGGGACGATTCTTGTGATTACATTTGAGCAGGCGCAACCGTTCAACAACTTCCTTGCCATTATTGTTATCGGCATCTGCCTGGGGTTTCTTCCACACAATTTTCATCCGGCGAAACTCTTCATGGGCGATGCAGGGAGCCTCATTCTGGGTTTCCTTATCGCCGCACTCTCCCTCTCAACAAGCACCAAGGCTCCCACCATGCTTCCCCTGCTGATTCCCTTTCTGGCGGTTGGGATGCCCGTATTTGACACCGCACATGCCTTCCTGAGGCGAATTCTCCGGGGAAGGCACCCCTTCCGTGCGGATACCAAACATCTGCATTACCGCCTGATGGCATTGGGGCTCTCCCAGCGGCGGACAGTGCTTTTTCTTTATTACATCTCAGCTTATCTGGGGGTGATGGCTTATGTTTTGTCCAGGACATCAGCGCAGATTACCATTGTGGTGGTGGGGCTTCTGATGCTGGGTCTTTTCCTTCTGGCTGAAAATCTTGCCGCCCTGAACGAGAAG
>JAPLSR010000180.1 GCA_026398545.1 Candidatus Sumerlaeota bacterium
CGAAGAGATGATTTTGAGGGAGGTGACGGATGGGCAAACTGGGATTGACAAGGGAGGAGGTGCTGGGACTCCTGAATGCTCATGTCCGCACGGAGAATCTCAGAAAGCACTGCCTTGCCACAGAGGCAGTCATGCGGCGGCTCGCCTCACGGCTCAATGAAGATGAAGAGACATGGGGACTCGTTGGTCTTATCCACGACCTTGATTTTGATGAGACAAAGGATGACATGTCCAGACACACACTCGTTGCCGCCGGCATTTTACGTTCCTGCGGGGTGCCGGAGGAATATGTGGGCGCCATCGTCAGCCACTGCGAATCCACTCCGGGATGGACACCGCGCTCCACTCCGCTCCAGCATGCCCTTGCTGCGAGCGAGGCAATCACGGGTCTTGTTGTCGCCACAGCGCTCGTCATGCCGGATAAAAAACTCGCCAGCGTGAAGCCCAAATCCGTGCGCAAGCGCATGGGCGAAACCGCCTTTGCCCGCAATGTTGACCGCTCCGCCATCATGGAATGCGAAAAGATTGGCGTTCCAATTGCGGAATTTTGCGAGCTGGCGGTTCAGGCAATGCAGGGAATCAGCGATGCCTTGGGGCTTTGAAACGCGATAAAACAGACCGATTTGTTTTGAATGTTTGTCCGCAGATAAAGAAGCGCGAGGGGGAATGATGATTGAGAAGACCTTTCTTATGGTGAAACCGGATGGTGTGAGGAGAAAACTTGTTGGCGAGATACTTGCCCGCTTTGAGCGCAAAGGGCTTGAGATTCTTGCCATGCGCATCCTCACACTTGATGAGGAGTTGGTGAGCCTTCTTTATGCAGAGCATATCGGCAAGGATTTCTTCCCGCCATTCAAGGAATTTATAATGAGCGGTCCTGTTGTGGTCTGTGCCCTCCAGGGTGAAAACGCCATACAGTCGGTGCGAGCGATTGTCGGCGCAACCAACCCGCAGGAGGCGGCGCCAGGCACCATCCGCGGCGACTACGGTGCCATTACACGTTATAACCTTGTGCATGCCTCTGACAAGCCAGAAACCGCAAGGCGTGAACTATCCATCTTTTTCCAGGATTTGTGCGAGGATTCCCCTGAGATTTGATATGTTTTTATGCAATAAATTCTATATCTGCGACCTGCCCTTTCAGGCAAAAGAATATGCCCCTTGTTACCGATGAGGCATTTGTTATTTCCGCCTCAGATTGGCACGAGACCTCACGCATAATCCGTTGTTTTGCGCGCGCCCACGGCAGGATTGCCCTTGTGGCGAAGGGCATTCGCAAGCCCAAAAGCCGCATCGGCTCCACCTTTGAGACTTTCTCCCGCGTGCAAATCGTTTTTTACTTCCGCACAGGCGCTGAGATCTTCACCCTGAAGGAGGCGGAGATGGTGGAATATGTGCCTGAACTGCGAACCGACCTCCGGCGTTTCGCTATCGCCTCGTTCTTTTTTGAAATCCTTGACCGAGGGCTTCCCTTGCATGAAAGGCACGAGGATGTCTTTGAAATTACGAGGCGGTTTTTGAGCGATATGCGGTTGGACGGCTGGCGACCCGGCACTGCGCCGGCATATTTCTTGTACCTTGTGTCCGCGCTTGGATTTGCCCCCCGCCTTGATAGATGCGCCGTGTGCGGACAGCCGGCGGATGTTGCCTTTTTTGACCCTGCAAAAGGGGGCGGCGTGTGCGACTCATGCAAGCCTCATGAAACAGGACTGATTCCACTTTCGTCCGGTTTAAGGGACTTCATGCTGACTGCCATGGCGCAAAAGGGTGAGGAGGTTCTTCCCGTCACATCCGAGAATGCCGCTTCAGAATTTTTCAACCTCATCCGGCGGTTCCTGGAATACCATTTTGAAACGGAACTGAAGTCCGCAGGTTTTCTCCTCCGGCAGGTTCCGCAATCTTAGACCACTCTGAGTTGCTCAAATACGGTTTCATCAATCATATCAGGCAGAATTTCCCGTGTTTCACCTGAACGTCCGATATGAATGCGCACGACAGCCGTGGGCTCTCCTTTTGCACGGCTGAAGCGGCGTGTGATTGCCGCCGCAAGGCGAATCATCTCCTCCGTAGTCTCGCCGCGGAGAATGGAAAGCGGGCTCCCGCCTCCTTCCGCCTCAAGCAAGGCATCCGTCTCAAGGGCAAGATTGGCAAGGACGCAGTTATCATTCTCATTTCTTCCTGTGACCAGTTTGGTGTGCGGTCCGAGCCGGAAGTGGCGTCCGACTTTCAGCATCTGAATGCTATCAATATCCCATACGCCGTGGTCAAAGAGGTCTTTCAACCGCCTTGAAAAATTGGGTTCAGTCAGGAGACACCCGCCCGCCGGCGTTTGATATTCCCTGATGCCGAGTTTCTCGGCAAGGGCTATCTGCGGTTTGCGGTTGCGACCGGCGAGATTCAAGAGCCTCTCGCGCTCCACCCATTCAAGTTTTTCGGGAATGGTGGGCTCCAAGCGATGCGCCGTGAGCGGGCGCAAAAGATAACCCTCCAGACCGCTGCGCTTTTCCACCATGCGCAGGAGGTTGCGCTTCTGCGATTTGGGACGCTGTTCAAGCACCTCGCCCGTGAACACAAATTGCGCCCCCTCCTCCTCCATCACCTCTTTTGCGCGCTGGAGAAAATAGATATGGCAATCGATGCAGGGATTCATGCAGGAACCGTATCCCCACCTGGGGTTTTTGATGATTTCGATATATTCCTCGCCGGGGTAAAGTCGCCGCAGGTCAAAACCGACCGCGCGCGCCTGGCGGTCGATGAGCGTTTCCCCCGCGCGTTCCTCCGAATAACTCCCCATGAATGGCGTGATGATGTGCAATCCAATCACATGGATGCCCTGGTCCACCATGAGTTTTGCCGCAAGGACGCTGTCCAGCCCGCCCGAGACCAGCCCGATTGACTTGATGTTTTTTTTCTCTGTCATAACTTTTTTTCAACGCCTGCCCATACGGCGTCAGATTTTATGTGAGGCGTGCTTTATGAGATTTTTTTCTGCCCGTGAGATATCCAAATCGCCTCAGCTCCTGCTCGCTTTTTGTCCAATTCTTGCGCAGCTTCACCCAGAGTTCAAGATAAACCGGCTGACCCACAAGATTCTCAATCGCAGGGCGCGCCAGTGTGCCGATATTTTTCAACATCTTTCCCGCCGCGCCAATCACAATCCCCTTCTGTGACTCCCGCTCAACATAAATCACCGCGCGGATGAACCACTTCCCCTCCTCACGCTCCTTGAACTCCTCCACCTCCACCGCCATGGAATAAGGCAGTTCCTCACCCAGGAGTTCAAATGCCTTCTCACGGATGAGTTCTGCCGAAAGGAAACGCAGGTTGCGGTCGGAAATCTGCCCGGGCTCGAAATATAGAGGTCCTTCGGGGAGGTGATCAAGCGTGAGATTGATGAGCAGGTCAAGGTTATGCCCCCTCAGGGCGGAAATGGCGATTGCCTTTTCATAGCCGGCGGGGTCGGGCAGGTTCGGAAAATCCCTGATGTCAAATGGTCTCCTGAGGCGGTCGATTTTATTAGCGAGCAAAAACCTCGGCGCCCTTGAGCCTTTTAGAAGATTCATCACGGACTCATTCACAGGAACAGGGTCTGTCACGTCCGCAATATGATAAATCAGGTCAACATCCCCGATGGCTGTTCTGACTGTGTCAATCAGGCAGCGGTTGAGGAGATTTTTAGGTTCAATGATGCCGGGGGTGTCCGTGAAAACTATCTGGTAATTTTCCCGCGTCAGGATGCCCAGGATTGCATTCCGTGTGGTCTGGGGCTTGGTAGAGACAATTGCCAGCTTTTCACCGACAAGGTGGTTCAGGAGTGTGGACTTCCCCGCATTCGGCTTGCCAACAATTGCCACAAAGCCGGACTTGAATTTTGTTTTTTGATTCGGGCTGGCGCGCTCAGGCTTTGCGTTCATCCTTTATTTCCCGACCTCCGGACGAAAGATACCCTTCTTCTCAAACCGCCGCATCAGGCGTCTTTGCTCGGCAAACATGCGCCGGCGAGCACTCGGCTCATAATCATCATAATGAAGGAGGTGCAGAAATCCATGACAGAGGAGAAGGGCAATCTCCTTACAAAGGGAATGCCCCTCTTCGGCGGCCTGGCGCCGCGCCGCCTCAAGCGAGATGACGATATCTCCGAGCGGAAGTGGCATATCGTTTGCGCCTGCGGACGGTTCGCCTTCCAGCATGGGAAAACTCAGCACATCTGTTGCGCTGTCAACGCCCCGGAATTTTTTATTAAGGCGGCGAATGACGGTATCATCAACAAACAGGAGGCTCACCTGCGGATTACTGTATGGCAGACTTCTCAGAAGCGTCTTCATCACGTCTGTTGACAATCTTCGCAACCTGCCCGCGGGTATAATCCTCTTTTTTGAAAGGTTCCGAATCAGAATTTCCATTGGGCTTAAATCCTCTTCGCACATGTATCGGGATTTATTAATTCGGGTGGTCACCGCCGCGTCAACTGATAAATATTTTCAAGAGCCACGTTGGCGGAATCGCCGGCTCCTTGCTCTCCCATCAATCTTTAAATACCGGTTGCGTTTTGTGTTTGTTATGTGGAAGGTGGTTTCATTTGTTGTGCGAGGACCTGGTGCGGGATTCTTCTTGAGATGTTTCAATTCACGATTTTGAAAAAGGATGCTGGCAGCTCGGCAAGGCGAGGACGCATCGTCACATCACGAGGCGCCATCGAGACACCCGTATTCATGCCTGTTGGAACGCAGGGCACTGTCAAAGCAGTATCGCCCGAGGAACTTTCCGACATCGGGGCACAGATTATTCTCTGCAACACATTTCATCTGTATCTTCGCCCGGGTGACGATGTCATTGCCCGCATCGGCGGCATACACAGATTCATACACTGGGAGCGTCCCATCCTCACAGACAGCGGTGGATTCCAAGTCTTTTCCCTCTCCGAACTGAACAGGGTCACACCGGATGGAGTGGAATTTAAATCACCCATCGATGGTTCCATCCATTTTTTCACGCCGGAAAAGGTCATCGGGATTCAGAGAAATCTTGGCTCGGACATCATGATGCCCCTTGATGAATGTCCGCCGCCGGATGTGAGCCGCGAGTATGCCGTGAAATCCACCGACCTGACACTCAGTTGGCTGGGGCGCGCCGTGGAGGAATTCCGCAGGACAGAGGCGGGGCAGGAGCAGGTCCTGTTTGGCATTGTCCAGGGCGGTTTTTATGAAGACCTGCGACGCGAGTCCGCTAAGCGCACTGTCTCCTTTGACCTCCCCGGTTATTCCATCGGGGGATTGAGCGTCGGTGAGGAAAAATCAAAAACCTATGAGATGCTTGAGGTCTCCTGTTGCATCCTGCCGGAAGACCGCCCGCGCTATCTCATGGGCGTAGGCACGCCGCTTGATTTCCTCCTCGCAGTGGAGCGCGGTGTGGACATGTTTGACTGCGTTCTTCCCACGCGCAACGCCCGCAATGGCGCCCTTCTGACCCGGGAGGGCGTTCTGAAAATCAGGAATGCCGAGTTTCGCGACGACCCGCATCCCGTGAGTGAAACCTG
>JAPLSR010000065.1 GCA_026398545.1 Candidatus Sumerlaeota bacterium
TGGATGGGGATGGTCTTGATGATTTCGCATTAGGATTTATTGCCGGTGCCGGCACGCCTGGATATTTCAGGATTGTTGGCGGCAGCCGTGAGGGTATCGGCACGGGCGGCGTGCTGGATGTATCCGCCGGAGCAAAGGGAGCGACAAGAAACCCCAACGGTGTGGGCATCAGCATTGCCGGACTCGGCGATGCGAACGGCAACGGCTATAATGATGTCCTCTTCGGAGACCCCAGCGTCACAGCCTCCGGCGAGGCATATTTTGTGGATGGTTTTTCGTTTATAGAACTCATGCTTTCTCAGAAGACGCAGACCACGGAGTGGATTGAGGCGCACAGCGGCGCACGCCTCGATGGCATTGGCGATCAGGATGATTGCGGCTGGAGTGTCTCCTGCGCGGGTGATTTCAACGGCGATGGAATACCCGATTTGCTTGTCGGTGCGCCCGCCGCCGATGTGAATGGACAGCTCAATGCTGGCGAGGTTTATGTCATTTTCGGCAAAAGTATTGGAATCGGCGGAGTCCTTGAACTGGACAGGCTGGATGGCACCAATGGATTTGTCCTCCGGGGAAGCGAGGCTTACGGATTTGCCGGATGGAGCGTGGCTGGCGTGGGCGATGTGAATGGCGACGGCTATGCTGACATCCTCATCGGCGCGCCTTATATGGACACCAATGGTGAGAACAGCGGAGCGGCGTATCTGGTGTATGGCGGTGCGACCGCACCCGGGACGGGTGGCGTTGCCTATCTGGGAAGTTCAGGCGCCCGCGTGAAGAAGCTCGTGGGCGGGTCAACCTATGATTATTTCGGGTGGTCTGTGGCTGGCGGTCAGGATGTCAATAAAGACGGTCTGAAGGATTTTATCATAGGCGCCAATCTGGCGGATAGTGGACTGCGGCAGAATACTGGCAAGGCGTATCTGTTTTATGGCAAACAGGGGGGCATCACCGCCACGCCGAGCACCCTTAATGGCACAAATGGCGTTGTTATCCCCGGTCTGGATGCAAGTGACCAGCTTGGCTTTGACGTCGCCATGTTGAAGGATGTGAACTCGGACGGTTTTGCCGATATTCTTATCGGTGCGCCGGGCGCCTATACTTATGGAGGGAAAATCCTCGGCGAGACCTATTTAATTTACGGCGCCGGCGCCGGCAGCCTTGGCGCTGGCGGAGTCTTTGATATATATACCCTTGACGGCAAGAACGGTGTTCGCATTTATGGCGGTGGCATGGGCACGAGCAGCATTGAATCGGGCATCCGCGTTGCCAGCGCCGGCGATGTGAACGGTGATGGCGCCGATGACATCCTCATCGGAAGCCTCGGGGGCGGTGATTGTTATCTCATTTACGGCGTCACAATCGATATCCAGATCGCCCCCACATTCCTGAGTCTCGACTCTAACTCTATGACGACGCCCCAGCAGGATACCTTCACCATCAAGAATGTGGGCACGGGTCTTCTCGTGGTGAATGATATCAAGTCAGAGGTCAACGCCACCCATGCGCCCGCCAGTTATATTATTATTTCTCCCACGCCTCCATATTATCTTGGATATAATCAGGAACAGCAGGTAACCGTGACAGCGGACTTTAATAATGCGCCTATCAATCCTCCCAATACCCCCCCAACATCCATCCATATGTTTGTCTATTCAAATGACACCCACAAGAATCCATATCCCGGCGGGGTTTATGTCACGCTGAACAATCATGGCATGCCGACGCCGACTCCCACGCCGACGCCGACTCCACAACCGCCAAGTATTCGTGTGGACTTCTCGGGGTTCCCGGATATTTATTTTTACAGGACAGAGATAGATAATAATAGCGGTGATGCGCTCATTGCCGTTGCACCCGCCCCGTCCGTGACGGGCGGCAAAGTCGCCCTTGTCCGCGGCGAGATTGACCCCGCAATGGATAAGGGTTTCACAACCGGTCTTCGCGCCGCTGGCACAGGACGCCATATCCTCATGCAATTCAACCAGGCGCCCACTGATGCGGGTGTGAATGCGCTTGAGAAGGAAGGGGTCAAACTTCTCCGGTATCTTCCTGAGAACACCTGGTGGGTTGCCATCGGACCCGATGTGAAATCATTGAGTGACATTCGTGCTTGCGGGGGCTTGCGATGGGCATCAACCATGCCGCCTGAGTATAAAATCGCCTCTGTCATTGATGACAGGGAATTTTCGCCCAATATTCTCTGTGAAAATGGGGAGGTCTTATTTCATGTCCTGACCTTCTCCGATGTTACGGATGATGAATTCCGACAGGCGCTTCAAGGGCTGACATTTGCCTGTGAATCCCGCGGGAAGGCATTTGGCAATGTCTGGGTCATCCGCACAGCGCCGGAAAATGTCCCCGCCCTTGCCGCGCTTGACCAGGTGGAATGGATTGAACCCGCCCCGTCGACCAACAAGGTCTGTAATGAGAATGTCCGCCGACGCGCCAATGTTGACCCTCTGCAGGTCACAACGAACCCGCTCTGGGACCCGCGGCTGGGACAGCTTGGCTTTGTGAATGGTGTGGACGGGACTGGAATCAAGGTCGGCGTCTGGGATGCCTATGCAGTGGATGCCCACAAGGACTTCAACTTCACTCGTGTCTTCTCCGGCGATGGCACCACGGTGCCGGAGGTCAAGCAGCCCAATCCACCCTGGTGGTGGATAGAGCTTTATGGCGATGCCCTCTGGGAGACGAATTTCTTCACCGTTTCCCACGCCACCCACATGGCGGGCACCATCGGCTCCAATGGACAACGTTATCTACAGCTCACCCTTAAAAGTTTCTTAATGGGCGAGACGCCGGGTCTTACGGATTGCGAGCAATTCTATCTCGACCTGAACCGCGATTTCAAGATAGATGTTGCGGATATTATCATGTCCCAGCGCTGGAAGATATCCTCGACGCTCGGCATCGCCCCCGGTTGCGATATTTATACCTATGATTATAGTAACGACACCAATGAGATGGCAAATGCCGTTGTCCGCTATGGGATTGATATTACCAATAATGCCTACGGCGCCGAGCTTGGCTGGGAGGTCCGCTATTACGAAGTTCCGGACCCGCTTGTTCCGAACCATGTCCTCTATTATCCTTACTGGGTATATCTTGGCAATGGCGGCGAGTTCGGACGCTACACCACGGAATCCTCCGCCTGGGACAACATCTCTTATGAGACGGGGCTTCTCATTGTCAAGGCATCCGGCAATGACCGCGGCGATGGACCCGATGCCAACTGGTGTAACCCCACAAACCAGTGGTATTGTGTGGATGGGCCTTATGACTGCATTGACCCCAAGGGTTCCGCCAAGAATGTCATTACCGTTGGCGCGGTGGGGGATAACGGGGAAGAGCAGTTTGCCAGCAGTGCCGGTCCCGTGGATGATGGCCGCATTAAACCCGACTTAGTTGCCAGCGGTTATTCTGTCTTCTCCCTTGGCGTTGGCAACTGCTATTTTGACTCACTTTCCGCCACCTGTTGGGAGATAAGCGGTCTTATGGGTAGCCAGAATTGTCCACAAATTCCAACAATCATCTTTGACAAATACGGCAGTTCAAATGCCTGCGCCGCGGTCACCGGCTGTGGCGTCCTCCTCCAGCAACTCTATGATGTCAAATATGGAATAAAGGCAAAACCGGAGACCATCAAGGCACTGCTCATTCAGGGCGCTATGGAAAAGGGAACGAATCCCGGTCCAGATTATGTGTATGGCTGGGGCGAGGTTAATGTCTATAACAGCTCACAATACATATTGAATGATGCCGTTATGAACGGCATGGTCCGCGCCGGTGCAAATCCGGTTCGCTTCCCTGTGGATGTGCCCTCAGGTCTTACCAGCTTGAAGGCAACAGTTGTCTGGACCGATGAGCAGGGTGCGCCGGAATCCAAGGTCGCACTTGTCAATGACATTGACCTTGTCCTTATCAATCCCAATGGACAGAAGTTCTATCCCTGGAACCTTGACCCCTGGGACCCGCAGGCTGCCGCCACAAAGGGCGCCAACCACGTGGATAATGTGGAGCAGGTTCAGGTGGACAGCCCCATTTCCGGCGCGTGGGAGGCGCAAGTCATTCCTTACAATATCCCCACCATCCAGCAGAACTTCACCATTGTGATTAATGGAATCAAGCCTGTCAAGCTCACCAAGTCAATTAAGGTCTTTAATGATGGCGGCGGAGATCTCATCCTGAACTCCATCACGCCTGACCGCCCCTACGATTGGCTGAGCATCACCTGTGGCGGGAAGGCGGTCAACAATATCGTCATCAAGTCCGGCGAATCCGCAACAATTGACCTGACGGTTGATTTTGCATACTCGCCAGAGGGGCAGACGGCGCTTTTGACCTTCAACTCCAATGCGGCTAATGAAAAACCGGTAGTCATCGTTCATGTTCTGCCGTAATGAGCCGAATAGTATATTAAGAATAAAGCCCCGGGTGTGAATCAATTCCCCCGGGGCGTTTTTTTTGCTACCGTATTTTGCGTCTTTGTGGTAAATGATATTTTAGGTTCTGCAAAAGAAAGGGCATTATCATGAGAAATGCCCTCCTCGCCCGTCGCCCCCTGCCGTATAGATAACGGGACAAATCAGCCGCAGTAATAAGCTGTCGGCGGCATCTGCCTTGTAGCAGCCCAAGACAAGCAGGAGAACCCCGACGGGTTCGAAGATGTGTTCTCATACGCGATGCTGCGCCTTGCGGGTCGCATCGCGCTGACGGGAGGCCTCTGCTACGGTGGAACCGGGGTAACCATACTGGTGGTGACAACAGCCAGGATCCGCCTGTCAGTCAGTGTCCGCAGCCCAGTCCGGTCCCGAACGCCCGGTGCCGACCAGACACCCCAGGTGGCCCTGTCACTGGCGTTCTAGACTG
>JAPLSR010000109.1 GCA_026398545.1 Candidatus Sumerlaeota bacterium
GGTGAGCGGGATGCCCACAAGGTCGGGCTTGAGTCGTCGGAGGAGGTCAAGCAGAATCTGGTCCTCCTTCTGAAGAGGAGGATAGGAATAGGCATTGATGTTATCTCCCGTGCCCGGGAGAACCTGGATGTGCATGCCATCATACAATTCCTTCACATTTGAAAGCGGTTCCTGAGAATAGGACTTGAAGCATATCATGCAGGCGAAATGACCGTGCTTCTTCAGATTTGCAACAAGGATGCGTGTCCCATGGGCAAATTCATCATAAAGGGTGATGAATGCAATACGAGCCATTTTTTTCACTTCCTTATTCTTTACAAAAAAGATATTATAACTTTTATCTCTCCGAGCATACAAAATATGCAAGGAAAAAATCCCCACCTCTCACCCGGAAATCCTCATCCGAAATGGCTTACGGGGTTTTAACACCCAGATTTGTTGACATGCCGCACCTGCATGAGTGACTATATTTTTAGTATGAAACATAAAGAAAAAACGCAAAAATCTCCAGTGGTTCAGGTGGTTATATATGCCCTGATTTACTGGTCTCTTACGGCGCTTGCGGCAACGGGTCAGGTGAATCTGGGCATCCTCATACTCTTTGCAGGACTTGTCACAATCACTATCAATCCAAATTCGCCCTTAAAAAAACTTCCTCCGTTCCTATGGACATTCATGACCATTATGTCCTTTATGGGAGCGATTTATCTTGCCGGATATGACTTCCTCCTCTCCATGCTTCTCCTCTTCTTCTATCTCATCCTGAACAAGATATCCAATCCGATGCAGTCGCGGGATGAGATGCAGACCCTTGCCCTTTGTTTTTTCCTGTGCGTCAGCAGTACGGTTATCACGGATTCACTGATATTTGCCCTGTTTCTTACAGGGTATCTGTTTTTGTTCACAGTGGGGATGCTGACCGTCACGATAAGGGCGGAACAGGAAGAAACGCTGAGGGCATCGAGTGTCTATATACCCGGTCTTCCCCAACCCATCCCACCACGGCTGGACGCCGCATTTTTCAGGCTCGATTACCTGTCCAAATTTACCGCATTGATTCTTTTGATGCTCCTGCCTGTTGGAGGTATCTTATTCCTCCTGATACCGCGATTTTCCACCCAGAGATTTTTATCAAACCTTGGAAGCCTCCATCAGCAGGCACCCGCCATGGGCTATAGCGAAACAATTGACCTGGGTTCCATGGCGGGCGTCAAGAAAGACCCAAAGGTCATGCTCAGGGTCCAGCCGCTGGACCAGCATGGAAGGTCGATACGCGTTCCGTCTCTCTATATGCGCGGGACATCTCTTGATTTTTATGACGGGAAACGATGGTTCAAGAGTGCTCGCGCCACAAGACTGAATGATTATACGCCGCCCACAAGAATCGCCTCGTTTACAAGCCGACCCGCCATAAAGGTCAGCGGACTTGTCCAGAAGATATTTCTCGAACCGGACGCCCTGCCATACATCTTTTCCGCCAGTTACCCCTATGCTTTTTCTTTTTCCCAGCCCTATGAAATGATTATTGACAATGAGGCTAACTCAATACGCCTTACGCGGGGCAGGAATGAAAAAATTTCCTATACCGCTTATTCACTAATGGAGGATGGGGACGCCAGGAAGAACCTTTCCTCCCAGACCCAGCCACCATCGGATGATTTGCTGAATTCGCGATTTTATGCCCGCCTGTCAAGATTGTACCTTCAGCAACCCCGCCAGGGATTGGATGAACGCATCTCAAACCTGGCACGCGAGATAACAAAACAGGCAAAAACACCTTTTGAAAAGGCTGACCGGCTCGAAAATTTCCTCAGAGCCAATTATACCTACAGCCTTGATTTCACGGAAAAGGGCACTGAGAACCCCATAGTTGAATTCCTCTTTGACCGCAAGACCGGCCATTGCGAGTTCTTTGCAACTGCCATGGCAATCCTTTGCCGCACCATTGGTCTGCCGGCACGCGTCGTCAACGGGTTCTATACGGATGAGTGGAATAAATTTGGTGAATATTTCATTGTCCGCCGCCAGGACGCCCATTCCTGGGTGGAGGTCTGGTTCAATGAGACCGGCTGGCTCAGCTTCGAACCCACACCGCCAGCGGGACGCATCCGCGAAATCACCGGAACATGGGTCCCTGACGCCATCCAAAAAATATATGATACAATCAAGTTCCACTGGTATCAATATGTGATTGATTACAATCTAACCGACCAGATGCGAATTGGACGCCATCTGCGGGGACTGACAGGCGGGATTGGCAGGGCGCTGGATAACGTAACTCTCCGCATCAGGCTCCTCCTCCAGAAGGGGAAAAGCACCTCGGAGATGGGTCATATAATGACCTGGCTGGTGCTCATCGGAATAGTCCTGCTCATCCTGATTGCCCTGGGCTATATTTTCAAATACCTCCGGCAGGATAAAAAAAGAGAGGCGCAAGAGAGTTCCTCTCGCCGCTATAAAGGCGCTGAAATCACATGGGTCTATGAAAAAATCCTCGCCTGTCTTCGGGAACGAGGATTTGAACGGCGCCTATCCCAGACCCCGCTTGAATTCGCTGAGGTCGCCATACGGACTGGTTCAGCGCCGCAGGATTTCCTCCCCCTGACAAGACGCTATTACACCTTGCGCTTCCGTAATGACCCGTGGCTCCCGGCAGATGAGGAAATGTTCAACGATTTTATGAGAAGGCTCGGCGCACCGGCAATACCCCGAAAGAAAATCCCCATCTGATTATGTGAGGATAGATATTTTTTTGACGAGGGGCAGAAGGTTGCCCTGCATCGTATCTATATAATAATTGCGGAAGGCGCGGACGAACCATTCCTGTGCCTGCTCCCTGTCACCCGATAAAATATATGCAATGCCAAGCAAACAGGTGACATTATAATCATCCGGTCCCTGGACGGGAACAGCCTTTAGAAGCGCAAATCCGCGGTCAATTTCCTTGAGAAAGAGATAAGCCTTCGCCAGCAGCACCATCAGATGAGGGTCGGGGCTATCGGATTCCCTTTTTAGATGTTCAAGAATGATTGTCTTTGCCCTTTCATAATGTCCGAGTTCCATGAGGGATAGTGCGAGATAAAAAACCACCTCTGTGGTATGAAATCCCCGCTCATACAATGTGCGAAAACCCCTTGCCGCTGAGACATAATCTCCAGAATCGAGGCATTTCATAGAGGATTTCAAAATCTCTCTCCGTTCTGAAAACCTGAGCGGGATTCCGGCATTGGATGGAGGTCCCTCCCCCGCCGGTGACAGGACGCCTTCCTTCACCAGTAATTCATTTTCAAAAAGGAGGCAGAAACGGGCAAGGAAACCGACATTACTTTCGGGCACGCCGCTTTTTCGGAAAAATCCGAGCGCCTCCCCGCGCTCGCCGGAGGCGAACTGTGCAAGGGCGCGGTAACTCCGTGCAAGGGCATTTCGCGGCTGCCTTTTCAGGCATTCACTAAAGGCGGCAATCGCCTCTTCAAAACGTTCCATATCATAATAAAGGATGCCTAAAAAAATGAGCGGCGCCGGATTTCCCACGTCGACATCACAAGCCTTTTTGAGGAGCGTTTCAGCCTCCATTTTCCGCCCCGAACCGGCAAGGGCGCATGCACAGGGAATGAGCACGCGGGGCTCTTGAGGAGCCATAGAGGCGGCCTGGGTAAAAAGCGCAAGCGCCTCCTCCATACGACCCGCATCCATGAGCCTCTGCGCCCTCGCTGTCAATCGCTCAGAACATGAACAAACCATAGACTTCATTTCTTCCTTTTTCGCCGGTAAAGAAAGAGTTTCAATGTCTCCACAATTGTAGTGAAAAGCGGGAGTTTACTCCTGCCAACCTTGTTATCATATCTTAAAACAAACGGGATTTCGGCAATATTATTCGTGAATGAGGCAAGCCGCACAAGCAGGTCATCCGTGCAGGCAAACCCGTTGCGTGTAATGATGCCATCGCCGTATTCCTCAAGGGCGCGCCGTATCAAACCTGCGCGGTAGGCGCGATAGCCGCATGTATAGTCACGGACGTTAGGGAGATGGAGAAATATGGTAAATAAGAGCCGTGCGCCGCGACTGTAAAGCCGTCTCATGAAGGGGACACCGACCTCACGACTCCCCGGTTGGTAACGCGAGGCGATAGCAATATCCGCTCCATCGTGAATCTTTTCCAGGAGGGCGGGGATATATTCCGGCAGATGAGTATTATCTGAATCCATGCAGACAATCACATCATCATCGGAGGCGGCGCGTGCAACCGCCTCCCTCAGGCAGGTCCTTATTGCATGACCCAGACCCATATTCCTATCGTGGTTGACAACTTCAAGGGGAAGACGGTTCTGACAGGCTCGCAAAATCTCCGGCGTCCTGTCACTGCTACCGTCATTAACAACAATGAGCCGCAAGTTGAGAGCGGGGTTGAATTGAATAATCTTTTCAAAGGCATTAAGTAGAAAAGTAATGGATGCCTCCTCATTATAAGCAGGGAGGGCGACAATGGTTTGCCGTTCAACAAACATGCGTGGGTTTTGACGTCGGTTCCCATCTTCCGTCAAGCAAATTCAGGTGTAAAAAAGATGAACGAGAAACATCGCTACCGCCCAAGAACTATAAGGTCCCGGATGGAAGATGACTGACATACATGTCTGACAGAATCGGTTATTTTCTTGACATAAATTGCTTCCTTTTTAGTCTAATTATGAAATAGTTTAATCTGCTATATTATTTTTAAAAAATTAAAGCCCAGTCTGCTCATTAAAGGAGGAATAGATGAAAGTAAAAGAGATAATGACAAAGGATGTAGTTAGTGTAAAACCCGATGATAATGCCAAAGATACCTTAGGTCTTTTGCTTAAGATGCAGATCAGTGGTTTACCTGTAATCGATGCGCAAGGAAAGTTGATAGGGATGTTTACGGAAAAAGATGTCTTAAAAAATATTTTACCATCTTACATTGAAAAAGTAGGCAGGTTTGTTTACGAGGAAAATCCCAAATCAATTAAAAGGAAATTCGAAGATTTGGTAAATTTGCCAATTTCCCAGGTAATGCGAAAAGAAGTAGTATCTGTGGATGAGGATACAAGCTTATGTGAAGTAGCGCATCTTATGCTTACTCAGAATGTGAGGCGCATTCCAGTTTTAAATAAAGAGAAAAAAGTAGTGGGTATTGTGGCGAGAGAAGATATTATTAAGGCATACGCAAAAGAGGTAGGATGGTGAACAGATTAACTCTTAAATTTGTTTTTTGGTTCTTTTTAATTACCTTGGTGGCATTTGCCAGTCAAAAATTAGGTCTGAATATTCAGCAGATAACCGCTGTTGTTATATTTTTCGCTTCGGTTTTTGCAACGCTTCTTTTCTGGGATTTTCGCGTAGCGATTGCTTTTTTAGGAGTGGGGATACTTCTGGTAACCCATACGGTGGATTTAGAAAGTTTGATGAAATTTGCATCGTTAGAGATAATTCTATTTTTGGTAGGGATGATGGTTTTGGTGGGATTGCTTAAGGAGTCCGGGTTTTTTGCTTGGTTAATTACCCTTATCCTGGGAATAAGGAATTTGACTGCCAGGAAATTCGTTTTTATTTTAGTTGTATTTTCCGCTCTGCTTGCCTGTTGTGTTGATGAAGTCACCTCTATTATATTTATGGTAGCGGCGATCTTGGAGATTTGCGATTTTTTCGAGGTAGAGCCCACTCCTTATATCATTATTAGTGTCTTTTCCACCAATATTGGTTCAACTGGCACTGTCTTAGGGAATCCCATTGGTATTTTAATTGCTTCTAAGTCTGGCCTTACTTTTGAAGATTTTATTATTAAGGCGTTCCCTCTAATGGGGGTTTGTCTTTTAAGTATTATATTGCTGGTAATGGTTTGGTATCGCAAGGAGATTAAAGTATTGGAAAAAAGGATAAAGGAACTTGGTGCCAACGAAATATTTATGAGACTCATCTCCATTCCTCCCAAAAGACAACTAAAAATAGCGTTGGGCGTTTTTGGTTTTACTCTCTTTTTCATTGCTTTACATCATCGTTTAGAACTTTTATGGAACTTAGAGACCAATACTTTACTTTTGAGTATTCCATTGATTTCTGCAGGATTGGTAATGATTTGGAAATGGAAGAAGGCGCGTAGTTACATTGAGAAAGACGTTGACTGGTGGACGCTCTTATTCTTTTTGCTTTTATTTGCCAAAGCGGGAACATTAAAATATACAGGGGCAACTGATGTTTTAGCTATGAAGATATTCTCTGCGGCAGGAGCCAATCCTTCGGTATTAATAGGCACAATACTTTGGACATCGTCGTTCGGTTCATCTATCCTCGACAACGTGGTTTTAGTAACTGCGTTTATACCTATAGTGCAAAGTTTTAAAAATTTGGGATTTGCGCTTCAGCCCTTATGGTGGGCGCTTTTGTTTGGCGGCTGCCTTGGGGGGAATATTACTTTGGTAGGTTCAACGGCTAATATCGTTGCTTTAGGGATAATAGAAAAAGAAAAAAACATCCGCATAACATTTTTTAGATGGTTTTGGATAGGACTTACAGTAGGCGTAGTTACTACCAGTATTGTATGGCTTGCTCTAACATTCTTGCCATTTTACCGATGAAGTATATGTTGCATATCAAACTGCTTATCAATTATCTCCACAACTCCCTGCGGTGCGAGAGCCTCATCATCGCTATTCAACCGGAGATGCTCGGTTTTGCCGTCCTTCCGTCAAAGTGCATTTGCGATGCCTGTGAACATCTCGCGGACATACTGGTGGACATCCTGAAAAATCCATCCGGATAATCACTTTTTGCCAAGTGGCGAGACGGCGGGCTGGGCAAAAGGACCGGACTTCAGTCCCGGCAGGTCATCTTCCAACTTACCCGAATACCAGAACACAATCCCCTTTGCGCCCTGTGATTCTGCAAATTTTATCTGCTCAAGGATAACCTCAGGCTTAAGACCCGCCGCATCCAGACCGGGGAATATCTTCTCAATCCAGTATGGGAATGTTTTAAGCTTCATGATGCGCTGATTGAAATTGGAGTCCCCGTAAAGCATGGGCATGGCGGCGTCAATATATCCCTCCTTGAGCCAGTTATCCCATCCCTGCCCCATAGAATCGATACTCTCCGGCGGTATGGCGGAAAGACTCACTGTCAAGCCGGGACGGATGGACCGGAATTTTGCAGAGGCGCTTTTCATGAACCGGTTGAGCTGCTCCTTGCGCCATTCCGCCCACTGGCGATATTCGGGCATGCCTTCCTTGTAAGGCTTTAGTTCAAGACCGGTATCGCTCTTGAAATGCCCCTTGCAATAATTGCAGTAGCAGAAATGTTCATTCGGGAAGCGGATGCGGTCAAGGTTGATGCCGTCAAAGGGATAACGTTCGAGAATCTCTGTGAATACATTTATGAGGAGCTCGTGAGACTTCGGGTTTGCTGGACAGAGGGAAAAGAAATCGCCCCACTCCTTGTTATGGAGATAGGTAACCCCATCATCTGCAATAGCTGTAAGTTCGGGATACTTGTTCAGAAAGACGCCGCGGTCAGTTGTCTTTCCGGCGTCCGGCGTGTGAAAGGCATAGAAGCCGTATTCAACCCACGCCTCAGCGCGCATCCCCCGTTTTTTGATTTCGGGAAGCAGCCATGTTAGAATGTCCGGCTCGGAGACTTTCGGAAATTCAGGCAGATACCGGCTGTCCGGATAGATGACATTGCCCTGGAAATAAACGTCAACATACACTGATGTGAAGTGTGCCTCTTTCAGGTCGTCAAGCAATTTAAGGAGTTTTTCCCGCGGGACAAACATCTCAGTTCGGTTGAGCCAGACGCCGCGCTCCTCCACAGTGACCGTATTCGCAACGTCACCCGGCTTGGAGGTCACAAGTGAACACGCTGGCATACTGCACATGAGAAGAATTAACGCCCCCATGACCCTTAACAATTCACTTTTTTTGACCATTGATTGCCCCTTTCAATGTGATTTTAATATACTCACCATCTGTCATAATGTATTCGTTCGGGGATAAAACGTTTTGCCGGGGGTTTTTCCTCAGCAGGCAATCCGAGTGAGATAATACAAAGAGGGATTATATAATCGGGGAGTTTGAGAATCTCTTTGACACCGATAACACGCGGCTCGCGGGGATACACGCCAAGCCAGACAGCGCCCAGTCCTTTTGCATGTGCGGCGAGGAGTAGATTTTCCGTTGCCGCCGAACAATCCTGTACCCAGTAACCGTCATGAATCTGTTTTTCAAGGTCGCCACAGACAACAATGCCAAGGGGCGCCTCTTTCAGCATCTGCGAATACGGGTGAACCCTGGGGATGGCGTCAAGGATGGCGCGGTCGCGAATAACGATGAAATGCCAGGGTTGCTGATTGCCCGCAGATGGCGCGCTCATTGCCGCCTCCAGCAGTTCCTTCACCACTTCATCCGGAACCGGGTCGGGCTTATATTTCCTGATGCTCCGCCTTGTCAAAATTGCCTCTATGGTCTCCATATCACTCCCCCAATAAAAATTTTACCCCGCACCGAATCCAGTCTCCTCTTTCAGCCACAAGAGAAATGCCGGATTGCCCCCACTAATGGGAAGGGAAACAATGCAAGGACATTCGTATGAATGAATGGACTTCACCTTTTCGACCGCGCGAGCGACAAGTGTGTCCATTGTTTTGGCAATAAGGAGAACCTCATTGCCGGTCTGTATCTCACCCTTCCACCAATAATGCGAGGTGATATTCCCCAGTATATTGACACAGGCGACAAGCCTCTCTTCAAGAAGGGCTCGGGAGATTTTCTCCGCCTCATCCCCGCTGGACGCTGTTACATAAAGAATACAAGGATTTGCCACGTTATTTCACCAACGCATATTTTACACAACCACCACCTAAGCGCTGAACATCGCTTCTTCAAGAAAAAAAGCGTTCCTGTAATTCATCAATATCCGTCTTTTTGAAAAACCTGAAAAGCAACCCCGGAAATAATATATAAATCAGCACCGAAACAGAATAAAATATCAAAATGGATGTGTAATAATAACTCAAGTGCGCCCTGGTGAATGGATATAGAAACGAATAATACATCTCGCCCCACATGAATATGGCGCTATACATCAAAAACCGCCGCCCCTTATCTTTAAC
>JAPLSR010000442.1 GCA_026398545.1 Candidatus Sumerlaeota bacterium
CAGACTTGGGCCCACATAGACAATCTTGCAGTTCAGTTCCTTGGTTTTGTAATTGATGATGGGCATTAATCACTCCGCTGTTTTTAGTTTCAGATACTGATGGGGACGAATATTGCAAGCTTTTATAATGTTATATGTCAAAAACATGATTAGGTGAATAATTAGATGTGAAATTGAATGAGTCAATAAAAAACAGATATATCATTATATATATTCCAAATATCTCTGTGTTCTCCGCGCTCTCTGCCCGCCACGGCGTGTCTGCGACGAGAAATTATCCAAGGTTTTGGTAAAACAAGCTTGACAGTTATGCGCGTGTGAATGAATTTTTTTTTGTTAGATTGGATAAATTATAATTGCGCATGATAGATATTATGACCGAGCCATATAAGAGCGGGATGGCGGGGGCTGTAAAGTTTGTGGCAAAATGTCCTGTGATGGCAACTGTTGTGGTGGTGCTGAAAGGGACAATAAAAAACCGCGGGCTTTCTCTCATTGCCCCTCATTCTCGCTGTGTCCGTGAGAAGGAGATATTTGAGTTCATGGTGGCGGAGGATGAGGACGCCGCGCCGGGGAGTGCGGTCAATAATGTGAGATACCTGGGTTTTGCGGAAGTGACCACCGGCGGCTCATTGCTGGTCGGGGACGGCGTCCTTCTCGATGGCAGGATGCTCGGCAGGGTTCTGGGTTTTGATGAGACGCACATGCCGAATCACCAGAATGTGGTTCTCCGTGGCACACCAGATGCCCCGGCTGTGGAGGAAGGAATGATGGTAAATTCCATCCTTGAATTCCACCTTGAGGGAGATGTATGAGTTTTGAACATCGGTTAAAGGAGCTTGGGGTGGTTTTGCCTGAGGTGGCGGCGCCCGTTGCCGCATATATCCAGGCGGTCCAGGTAGATAAGCTTGTTTATACCTCAGGACAGATACCGTTTGTTAAGGGGCAGTTGATATATAAAGGGGTGGTCGGGAAAGACCTGACACTTGAGGAGGGCTATGAGGCGGCGCGTGTTTGCGTCCTTAATGCCCTGGCGGCGGTGAAGAGTTTGGCGGGGAGCATAGATAATATCGAACGCATCATCCGCCTGACCGGTTATGTAAATTCCGTGGATGGGTTCACTGACCAGCCAAAGGTGATGAATGGGGCATCTGAGATACTCCTTCAGATTTTCGGGGAGGAGGGGCGCCATGCACGGAGCGCCATCGGGGTCAATACATTACCATTGGGCGCCGCTGTTGAGGTGGAACTGATTGTCAAATTAAAGTGAATCGTCAGGCGTCCCTCGGGACGCTTTATTGTGTGAAATAGTGAAAAACTCTAAGTGGAGGGTAATATATAATGATGAAAAGATTTATGATTATTGGTGTGATTTTTTCTCTAACTTTGTCAGGGCTTATCGGGGCGGAGGAATATACAGTCATGCGTCCCGACCCCGAGACGCTGAAAAAGTGGATGGAGGCTTATGACAATGCCCCGCGGGCGCCGATACTGCCGCAGGTTGAGCCTCCAGCCGGAAAACTGAATCTCATTGACCATCTGAAATATACCCCAGCTGAAAGGGACCAGGGTGGCTGCGCGAACTGCTGGGCATGGGCGGGAACCGGCTGCCTTGAAATTGCCCTTCATGTCCAGATGGGGGTAAAGGACCGCCTCTCAGTCCAGTATATCACCTCCTGTGAGCAGGGCGTTATTGGCAAGACGTGCTGCGCTGGCGGCTGGCTGGCTGATTTTGCGGATTTTTATCGTCTTGAGAGACATTGTATTCCGTGGACGGATAAAAATGCAAACTGGCAGGATGGAGATGCTTCCTGTGATACGAGCTGCAATTCCATCATTACCACCCCTAATTACCCCGTAAAGTACATTACTGACCAGGTAATTTCCACACACGGGCTTCCAAAGGAGACAGTGATTGCCAATATCAAGAACGTGCTTGCCCAGAACAAGGCAATCTGGTTAGCTTTTTATCTCCCCAGCAATACTGAATGGACCACCTTTTATGATTTCTGGGGCAATAATGACGAATCTGTCCTGTGGAATCCGGACTTCGCCTGTGGCAGGGACTGGAAACAGGCGGAGGGAGCCGGTCATGCCGTCCTCTGCGTGGGATATAATGATGATAATCCAAATAACAGATACTGGATAATGCTTAACAGTTGGGGCACGGCAGGAGGCAAGCGCCCAAACGGCTTTTTCTATCTCAGCATGGATATTAACTATGACTGCACCTTCAAGGTCCAGGGGACTGACATGTATGCCCTCTTATGGGAGACGCTGGACGTCGTCTTTGATTTCGCCACACCGACCCCCACACCCATATATGACCCGGGCGATGTATGCGCAAAACCCCTCACGATTCCCTCCACGGGCGGGACATATAAAGGCTCCACATCCACCTTCCATAATTTTTATGACCCATCCACCTCATCGCTCTGGAACAAAACATGGATCATGGCTGGTCCGGACTGCGTCTATAAAATCGATATCCCCACACCGCTCAGGATAACCAATGTTACCGCCCGCATCATCACGGCATACTTCGACAACGCCCTGTATCTCATCCGCGACTGCTCTGACCCCGCTGGCTCGCTTCTTGTCTTTGCGGATGAGTATTATGACAAAACGGGTGAGGCGATTTCCTGGAAGCCCGACTGCGCCGGCTCGGTGTATCTCGTTGTGGACAGCTATCATCCCGAAGTGAAGGGTCCGTATTCGCTTGAGGTCACCATGGCAACGCCACCGACTCCAACCCCAACTGTGATACCGACTCCCACTCCGCACCCATCACCAACATCCACACCTTCTCCCACGCCGGTTCTCCTGCCAGAGGAATATGTCTACACATTTGACAAGGGCGCGGAGGACTGGAAGAGTAATTATGTGCAAGGTGTGTTTGACTCTCCCGCCTTCTCCGTCACTGGCGGGTGCATCGTATTCTCCCCCGGAGGAAGCCCAAATTGCTTTGGCTCATGGGAAAGTCCCTTCCATGCCTTTACCGCGGGGCAGAAATACAGGGCGCGCTTCCGTATAAAGACAAACCAGCCCGATAAGACACGTATTCCAACCTTCCGCATCCGCATCGGGGATAGAGAATCCCAGGTGATAACCGATTTGACGATAAACAGCATGGGTGGAGCGGAAAATGCGCCGTCGCTTTCAGGCACGGTGTATGAAATGATTTATCAACCGCCCGCAACCGCCATGCAATTGGGTTATTCCATCATCATCGACCTTATAAATATCGGCGACCAGAATGACCCTTATGCAAATATTTATATTGATATGGTGGAGATAAAGAAGGCGACTGTTACGGTGCCATAATCTTTTGTGTTTCGTTTTTGGTTTATTTACGGGAGTTCACACCATCGTGTGTGAACTCTTTTTTTTAGATATAGCATTACTCGGAAGTTTATTCTGTTAAATGAATATTTCACACAGAGGCACAGAGGCACAGATTGTCAATCTCCGTGTCTCTGTGTGAGAATAGTTTTCAAGGGACAGACTTTTGAATATTGCTATGATATGCGCAGGTGTGTGAGTGTTTCCTACTTGAAGATTTCACCTTTCTCCTTGAACCAGAGAAGGAGGTCAAGATGGGCGAGGGGGATGCGGATTTTACGCGCCCACTGCCGCATCCGTTCCTCGATGATTAGATATTGTTTCGGCGTCATGGTGCGCGGGAGGCGGGGAATTACATGGAAGCGGACGAGATTTCTGAGGATATGGCGGTCCAGAATGGCAATCCTGTCGCCAAGTCCGATATTTCTGAGGAAATGGCTCGCCTCCTTGTATCCCAGTCCTTTGATGTGCATAGCGAGCCATTGGCGCAGTTCCGGCGTGGGGCAGTCCTTTCCGGCCGTCGCTAGCGCTTTGGCGGAGTCGGCTCGCAGGTGTGTCAGGATTTCCGTGAATTGCCTCCTTGCGGCACAGATGTATCGTGATTTATTGTTGTGGAATCTTACACCGAAGAGGTGATGCGCAATTTTTGCCGCCGGGGCGCACATAAGGATGTTTTTTTTGCGCAGGAGTTCTACTGCGTTCCAGCACCGGTGGGCATCGGACTGCGGTGTCAGGAGGCAAAAGGCAAGTTCTGCAAAGATGCCCTCCTCATTGCGCGCAAAGGACAGGAGGCGCGCACCTGCAGACCCCCGCCGCAGGGTGTCCCTGAATTCTTTCAAACGTTTTGTGATGAGCCTTCTCGTTCTCGCGTAAAGGTTCTGCAGACCTGTAAGTGAGGCGGACACTCCCTGCCAGACATTTGAAGGATGTGCATCGTTCATTGGAGAAAAGTGCGCCTTTACTGTCTGATGTCCATCACGAGGAGCGCCATGGCGGCGGCATAAATCTTTGCGTTGCGGACGTGGTGGGCGATTACGACATGTTCATCAGTCATGTGGGCGAGTTCCTTTTCCTCGGTATAATCAACGGGTCCGTAAGAAACGCAGTTGGGATACGCCTTGGCAAATGTGGTGCCGCCGATTGCCTGGAGTTTGGGTTCACGTCCTGTGACGCATTGATATGCCTCCTGAAGGGAGGATATGAAGAAGGCATTCTCCTCAGGGTCAACAAAGAGCGCCTCGCGTCCCCAATCCTTTGACTCCTCCACATACATTCGGACGCCGGTTTTTGCGGATTCCTTTTTCAGGAGCGCTATGGCGCGCCTTGCCACCTCTTTGCAGGCAAGTCCGAGGGTGGGACGGATATTGACCTGTGCGCGCCCCTCCTTTTTATTGATGTTGCATATGCCAAGGTTCACTGTGGTCTTGCCGACGAAGTGGTGCTCGATGGCGATGTCCAGTCCCTCGCCAAAGAGGGGTGAGCATACGCGGTAGAGAAAATCCATGTAAGCCCTGCACGGCTGAGGGACGGATGTGTGATTGGAGAGGAAAAGAAGTGCGTCGAGGATGGCATTGTGTCCCTCCTGCGGGAGGCTCCCATGGGCGCTTTTGCCGTGGAAGGTCACCTTCAGGCAGTCCGCCTCAGGCGGACGGGACTCGCATACCTCCGGTCCGCTGAAGCGGACTTCTTTATTATTTGCGGCGAAGGTCGAGAGCTCCCTTGCCAGTTCCGCCATGGCTCGCTCTTTATCTTTCGCCGCAAATGTCACTGTTGCCAAATCGGGGACAACATTGGTGCGGACGCCGGCAGAGAGTGAGAGAAATTGCAAATCCCCGCCGCCTTCCTCAGGCTCCCACTCTGAGTTTATCTTGAGATTCATGATACCCTTTTCGCCGTTGATCACGGGGAAAGCGGCATCCGGGGTGAAGCTGAAGGCGGGAGCGCTTTCCTTTTTGATGAAATATTGCACATCAGACCATTCGCCAACCTCCTCGCCGCGCCCCATGATGATGTGGACGGGTCGGTGGAAGCTAAGCCCCATTTTTTTCAGCGCAACAAGGGCATAAAGGCATGCCATGAATGGTCCCTTGTCATCTTGCGCGCCTCGCCCCCAGATGATGCCGTCCGCCACCGTGCCGGAAAAGGGCGGATATTTCCATTCGCCGGTGGCAGGCACCACATCAATGTGGAGAGGAATCCCCAGCCCCTTTTCATCTCCCGTGCCGGGCTGTTCAATCACACTGACAATGCCGTCAAGGTCGCGATAGACAAGTCCCAGGCGTGATGCGAGGTTTTTGAGATAATCGAGGAGACGACCTATCTCGCGGTTGAATTTTTCCCTTTCCTCATCCGTCTTCCCGCCGGAGACGGTTTCATACGTGATGATTTTTGCCGTATCTTTGATGAGATTTCCCTTCAATTCCTCAACCTGGCCAAACAGTCTTTTTTGAAATTCCTTGGATAAAGCAGGCATAAAAAACCTCCTCGATTATATATTAACCTATAATAATACTATAATTTTCCGACCTTTGAGATTTCGGCAACTCTTTTTTAATTCAAAGCCCTGGATTCAGGGTTGGAAAATATTCGTTTTTCTCTTGACTCGAAGCGCATGAACAAATTTAATTATTTCAAATTTTTCCCTGAATGAAAAAAGGAGGAGGTGGAAAAACTATGAAAAATGCGGGAAAATTGTTGCTGACTTTACTTATTCTCAGTGTGGCAATGCTTGGGAGCGCCCAGGTATCCATGATCGGAAACAGCGGCGGGGCACTGATTTTTTCCGATCAGAGTGTGAATGGAGTTCCGATTCTGAATATGAAAAAGGTGGCGGCCGTGAATGAATTTGGCGCCACAATAGCAACCTTGAATGCGGATATCCCGCCTGCAGGAAACAAGGTTGTTATTTCGGCGGCTGATGCAAAGGCCGCAGTAGCCGATGCCATCAGCGAGCCTAAACTCGTGGCTCTGTCCAATACGGCAAACATCTTTTTCTATTTTGCCATTGACAAGGCTGATGGCAAAATCGCCTTCGTGAATGCCGAGTCCGGCGCCATCGCCGGCATTGTTGACCCCAAGATTGATTCCAACGGCAAGGTATTCAAGAGTCCAACCGACGCATGGAGAGGCAAGATCAGCGGCGTGGCTCTGAAAAATCTCAACAAGGTTACCGTTGATAATTTGCGGTGCCTGACAGGCAAGTTCTGCGCTCCTTACGGCGTGGATGAGACCATAGATTGGATAGAGATCTGTGAGGATACCCCTTGTGGGGTGGGAATTTGTGTACCAAATTGGGATGAGATTTTTGCAAATTTCGCGCCTTACATCCTGTGCGCCCCCAAAGGCAAGTTCAACTTCAGCCCTGTTGACTCTCGCAGCTCCTTCGACATTGTCTGCGCTTACTACAACGTTGACGCCACCCATGCCTTCGTCAAGGACTGCAAGATTCGCCAGGCATATCTGGAAAGACCCATCCCGACATTTGTGAACGCTAATTTCAATATTATTGGACCTAACGCCTACTTCACGTGGGATGACCCCGGATATTTCGTGTTAGGCAACGAAGGCACAGCCGATGACATTTTTTGGAATGATGCTGCCGAAGATGGCCCAGTGGTCGCCCATGAGTATGGCCACGCCGCCCAGTATGCCACCCATCCCAATTTCAACGTTGTTGTTGATCCAAATGGAGATATTAATAAGGAGATAATAGGATGGTGGGTTCGTCGCGGAATTATGGAAGGCATGTCCGACCATGGCGCCTATATGCAATTCCCCAAGGAAACGATTTTAGGCAATTGGATATTCGGCAATATTCCCTATGCCAGACGTTATGCTAATACAGCCAAGCATTATCCCGAGGACGTTGACCAAACCATTTTCGAAGACCCCCCAAATGAGTGTGCGGATTACTATACCTTGGGAACTGTATTTGCCGGCGCTTGGTATGACGCCTCCTCCATCATCGGTCGCAAAGACTCTATCACCTTGGACTACAGAACCCTGGCGGCCTGCCCGGTTGGCACACCCTTCTCTATGGCGGATTACTGCTGGTATATCCTCAATGCAGATTCAATAAGTTCCAAGGGGAAGAATTTCCTCAAGATACTCGGCGCCCTTACCTCGCGCGGTTTCTCAACTGCCTATCCGACTGAAGATGGCCTCATTCAGGCCTCCGGTTACATCCATGTAATTCCTGTTGGCGGGAAGGGCGGGTATAAAACTACCGGTTTTGCCAAGCGTTTTGCGGAAATGGACAACGACGAGGAAGGCGCCGCCAGCGCTACCCCTCTGGTTATCCCGG
>JAPLSR010000008.1 GCA_026398545.1 Candidatus Sumerlaeota bacterium
GTGGCTGAATGCCCGCCCCGACCATGTCCTGAGCATTATTTGTTATGATGACCGCAATGTGAAGTATAACGGGAAACCAATTGTCGGACCGAATGAGGGGACCTGGTGCAAGACCCTGAAAATGGTGGAGCGTTTTCAGAGGGATGTGAAACTTGAAAAAACCAGCGAGGGGACAATTACGCACTATCGCGGACTGAATGGCAGGATTGACATCATCATGCACACGAATCCCGAAAACAAGATTTTGCACACCTCCCTTATTGGCGACATGAACGGTTTCATTTATGCCATGATGGTCGGGACAAAATATGAAGCCGGGGCGGGGCGTTTCGGCGCTCCTGTCGCTTATGAGAAATGGATACAGCCTGAGTGATATATATGGATGAACCACAGGAAAAAGACGTCCTTCTCTCCCGTGCCCTGGTGGTGGGCATCAATGACAATCTCCTCTGCGGGGAGGGATGGCATGACCGCACAGCGGATGGACGGTCTGAACTTCTCTATCGTCCCACGCAGAGGCGCGCCGGTTTTGACCTTATCCTTCCCGAAGGGGATGTGGAGATTATAGCGCTCATTTCCGCCGCAACACCGCTCTGCGGGGGGATATTGCGCGGCGAACTCCTCTGCGGGGAGAGGCTCATAGGTGATTTCACGCTGGAGACGGAAAACTGGACGTTGAGGCGTTTTTTATTTACTGACGCCCCTGCCGGTCGGTGCCAGTTTATATGGAATATGCTAAATCCCTTCATCCCCAATGACACTCTAAAAAATGGCGATTTTCGCGAGATGGGTGTGTATGTGGCGAGTGTGCGATGTGAAGGGAAGGAATTATTGAAAGATTGATTATAACCGTGGGGAACGCCGGGGACACGGGGGAAAATATAAAATATGCGCGTGCTTTTCTTTGGTTCATGCCCGATGCCGGTTGAGAAGGAGTTGCCCGCCCAGGGACCGGGCATCCGCACATGGCAGCTCGTCAAACCGGTCTGCGATGCGGGGCACACCGTTTTTGCCCTCTGCCTCCGCACGGAGGGACTTTATACGGAATCCATCGGCGATTGCGTTTCATCCAAACCCTATCCCAACCTCACGATGTGGAACATGAAGTATGAGGTGTTCACCAATGTGGAGCGCATCCGGCACATGGTGGAAGAATTCCGTCCGGAAGCCATTGTGGGCGCCGCATCCATCCTTCCCAATTTCACGGCATCACATGTGCGCGACATGGCGCCCTTCTGGGCTGACTGCTTTGGCGACCCGATAGCGGAAATCCAGGCGAAGGCGGAGATGTATGGACGTGAGCGCACGGCTGAGGAGCTCTTCGGCGTGTGGAAATATTACCGCGCCGTGCTTGCCTGCGCCGACCATTTTTCCGCCCTCTCCAATGCGCAGACCCATGCCCTTATTGGACAATTGGCGCTTCTGGGACGGCTGGGTTATGAGACTGCCGGCACGCCTCTGGTGCATACCATCCCGTGCGGGGTTGAGGGAATGCCTCCCGTGCCGGAAAAGACCGCCGAGCCTTTTTTACGAGGGAAAAGATTTCCCGCCGATGCCTTTGTGGTCTGCTTCAGCGGCTCATACAACACATGGATGGACGTTGACCTTCTTTATGAGGGGTTAGAGGAGGCGATGGGGCGTGTGCCGAACCTGTATTTTCTCTCCATAGGCGGCGGGACGAAGGGATATAATGAAAAACTTTACAATGACTTTTGCAAAAAGGTGGAGGCATCCGCGAACAGGGATAGATATGTCCTCTGCGGATGGGTGCCGTTTGAGGAGGCGTCAAGATATTATGCCGAGGCGGATGTGGGTATCAATGTGGACAGGTTTGCATATGAGGGCGTTCTGGGAAGCCGCAGCCGGATTGTGCAGTTTCTGGCGCATGGGCTGCCGGTCATCACCACGCCGCTTTCCGAGGTCTCCATCAACCTTGCGCGCGCCAATCTCGTTTTTTGCTTTGCCATGAAGGGGGAGGCGGAGAGTCCTGTGCCTGTGGAGTCGCTTCCTGACCTTCTCATGCACCTTGTTGCCGACAGGGATATGCTGGAGCAGGCGGGGCGTCTCGGGCAGAAGATTGTAACCACGAGATACAGTTTCGCCCGGACCACTGCGCCGCTGATTTCCTGGCTTACCTCGCCCCGCCGGGCGCCGGATAATGCCTCCCGCTCTGCACGCGGGGGCGAGCGTGTCTATCTGAACGAGATTGAACGCGCCATGGATTATGAGCACACAAGACGGATGATTGAGTTCCTCATGCAGGAAAAGCACCGCCTTGACCGCATTCGCCGGAATCCGTTTTACCGGTTATTCAGATTTTTCAAGCGCCTCTTCGGCGGTGGACGGGAGAAGTGAATTTTCTCAATTTATAATATATTTTTTTAAGGAGACAATTATGAAAAAAGCAAAAGACAGACACAGATGGGGAAAGATTTTCCTCCTGATATTTTTCTGCCTTGGGATTTGTGCGGCGGTGAATGCCCAGGGGGAAAAGGCGCGCCCCCGCGAAGCCGTCCGCACCCGGCAACATGACAGGATTACGACGCAGGGGAAAGCCACTGTTGTCCTGACGGATGAGGATATCCGCTCTCTTGAGGTAACGGGGATGGAGAGGGAGAAGGAAAGGCTGCAGGAATGGGCAAACAGGCTTTATACCACTACGGGCGCAACGCTTGATTCGGCTGATTATGCGGATGAATACATGCGTTTCATGAATGACCTTGAAAAGGCGAAAGCCCTCAAGTGGTGGGACATGAGCCGCATCATCGCCATTCCCACTGCGCCCGAGCCATCCCAGAAGGCACGGGAGGCGCTCAAGATTCGCCAGGAGGATGAAATGCGCAAACAGGAGGCGGAGAAGGCGAAGAAGACGGAGGAACTTAAGAAGCAAAAGGAAACAGCCGTGAAGGAGGAACAACTGGAAAAACAAAAGGCGGAAGAGAAGAAAAAGGAAGAAGAGGCAAAGAAGAAAATAGAGATGGAAAAATAAAGGTCTTTCAGGAAGAAAATTAAGATTCACCACAGAGTCACAGAGTGCACAGAGAATTTCCGATATTATCTTTGTTTTATTATCCTCTGTGTTCTCTGTGACTCTGTGGTGAAATTTATTATTTTAGGGTCTCAAAAATTATAATTGGCAAAATCCCAGCAATCTGTTGATTATAGAATTCAAGTATTTACCGAAATCGCGAAATGCACTCCATGATTTTCCCGCCTTCGTAATTCCCTTGCAAAGGGCTCCGCAATAGAGATAAAAAGTCCTGTTAATTTATTTCGCTGAAAGGAATGAACTTGGGATTTTTTGCCGCAATATTCAGGGTTGATGAGGGATGGGTGGGGATTTTAGTCTCTGAGAAGGGGCTCTGCCGCGTTTTTCTTCCAGGACGCACGGAGCGGGCTGTCAGGGCTGACCTCCTGAAGGGATGTCAATGTTCGCCCATTAATTTCAAGCCGCCGGAAAAACTGGTGAAACCCTTCATTAACGACTTCAGTGGTTACTTCTCCGGCAGCGTCAAAAGGTTTTCTCTTCCTTTAGATTTTTGCGGTGCGACGGATTTTGAGCGGGCAGTCTGGAAGGTGACGCGTGCCATCCCTTATGGGGAGACGCGCACTTATGGCTGGGTGGCGAAGATGCTCAGGCGTCCTAACGCGGTGCGTGCCGTGGGCGGGGCGCTTGGAAGAAATCCCCTTCCCCTTATCATCCCCTGCCACAGGGTGGTGGGCACGGATGGTTCACTGGGCGGTTTTTCCGGCGGTCTTGCATGGAAACGCCGTCTCCTCGCCCTTGAAAAGCAACACAGCAGCAAGTCGTGAAAAACCTGAGGATTTTTCATGCTGAAGACTATTATACGAAAGATTTTTGGCGGAAACAAGCAGACGCGGGATATGAAAATCCTCTTGCCTGTTGTGGAGCGCATCAATGAGGAGTATGAAAAGCTCCAGGGGCTTTCGGATGAGGAACTGCGGAAGAAGACAGAGGAGTTTCGGGAGCGTCTGAGGGCTGGCGAAACCCTTGATGACCTTTTGCCGGAGGCTTATGCTGTGGTCAAGGAGGCATGCCGGCGCCATCTGGGCAAGAAATGGGTCGCCGCCGGCAATGAGATAGCATGGGAGATGGTGCCTTTTGATGTGCAGTTGGCGGGCGCCGCTATTCTGCATCAGGGAAAGATTGCCGAAATGGCAACAGGCGAGGGCAAAACACTCGTCGCCATCATGCCTCTTTATCTGAACGCCCTTGAGGGGAAGGGCGCGCATCTGATCACGGTCAATGATTACCTCGCCCAGCGCGACTCCGAGTGGATGGGTCCAGTATTTCAATTCCTCGGCATGACCGTGGGTTGTATCCTGATGGACATGGAGCCTGACGTGCGGCGCACCATGTATGCATGCGATGTCACATACGGCACAAATAACGAATTCGGGTTTGATTATCTGCGGGACAACATTGCCGTCTCAAAGGAATATCTGGTCCAGCGGGGACATCATTACGCCATTGTGGATGAGGTCGATAGCGTCCTTATTGACGAGTCGCGCACGCCTCTCATCATATCGGGACCTGTGGACCGTTCCACCCAGCGCTATGACCTTGTCAGACCCATTGTGGAAAAGATAGTGCAGAGCCAGACCTTGCTTGTGAACAGTTTTCTTTCCAAGGCGGAAAAGATGATGGAGGAGGAACCG
>JAPLSR010000384.1 GCA_026398545.1 Candidatus Sumerlaeota bacterium
TTTCTGGTTTCGGCGAAGATTGCGGATTGCTGTACTTTCGGGTGCTATCCTCATCATCACACTTTTTTATATCACACCGCTCCCCATTAATCCTCACAAGCCCTCTTTAATCAAAGAGGCTTTTGCCTCAGGGCGCTGGCACTTTGGCGGTGAGAGCCGCCTTGTCATCTGGGCACAGACTCTGGAAATTATTCGAAAACATCCGTGGCTGGGATGCGGCGCTGGGAATTTCTCCTATCAGTATGTCCAGCAGGCATCGCCCTTTTTACTGAATTACCCCAATCGCATTGTATATATGGGGCAATACACAAATGCGGCGCATAATGAGCTATTACAATCATGGGCTGAAGTTGGCGTGGGCGGTCCGGCGCTGCTGTTTCTTCTGATGGTTATTCTCCTTCGGACATTATATAAGCCGGTTGAATGGACAGGTCAGGCGAATCGCTGGGTCAGGATTGGGACTATATGCGCCATTGTCTGCGCCTTTTTCCCTGCCATGATGGCATTTCCCTTGCGCCTCCCCACCAGTTCCATCCTCTTCTTTACAGTGTGCAGTCTCCCTGTTGTTCTCATCTCTAAGACGAAATATTTCTCCGACTCTTTGAATATCCCTGTTGAATTGCGCTGGCAAAATATCCATCTAACTTTGATACTTGAGAATTTTCACAAACCCGTGGGATGCATGTTGAGATTTGAGGGAGGGCGCAGTTTTCGGCGGCTCGCAACCATTCTGGTCATCCTGTGTTCTCTGGGACTTGGCTTTCAGGGTTTGCGCCCACTCATCAGCGATAAGTATTTCAAGGAGGGGCGTATCCTTGTGCAGGCATATTACAGGGGTCTGGTGGGTGAATCAGCGGTAAGGGATGGTGAGGATTATATGCGGACTGCCCTTCTGTGGTGGCCTGACCATCATGATTGCCGCAGCACACTTGGACAATATCTGTCTCGGAGAGGGCGTTCCGCAGAGGCAGTCTGCGAACTGCAAATCACGCTGAAACGTCTTCAGGCGCGGGAGATTTATGAGGCTCTGGGGAAATCCTTTGAAGCCCTCGGCAAAAAAGAAGAAGCCATCCGCGCTTATGAAACCTACTTTGAACGCAACCCCATAATGAAAGATATTCAATCTGAATTATATCAGCATTTTCTTTCCATGATGCAGGGAAGCAAATAAACTGATTGGTTCATGAATTTGTGGGGAATATTGCTCCACTTTTCTTTAAGAATGTCAGGATTCAAAATAAAAAAAATGATTATTGACATTGTAAAAAGGACTATCAATTAATTTTGACGTCTTAGCTGTGAGAGAGGGTAAAAAGGTGTTGCGATTCTATAAATAAAGGGAGGGGCGATAAGGTGTCCACCCAGAATCTCAATGAAATCCAGAAAAAGCTTAATTTTCATGAGCGACTCTCACCGGAATATATCATGCTCGACCTCAAGAGTGACACAAAGGAAGAGATTATCAAGGAGCTGGCACAGTGCATAGAAAACCATAAAAATCTTTTAAATCTTCAGAACTTTCTAAGGGATGTCTTCAAGCGTGAGGCGGATACCTCGACGGGCGTGGGAGATGGCATTGCCATCCCGCATGCACGCACGGATGCCGTAGATGATATTGTTGTCGCCGTGGGACGCACAAAGACCGGCTGTGATTTCAAATCTCAGGATGGGAAACCTGTCGAAGTGCTGATTCTTATGGGGACGCCCATAGAAAAGGTCAGTCTCTACCTCAAATTGCTCGCCCACCTGAGCTATCTCCTGAAAAAACCGGGGTTCATTGATGGACTCAAATCTGCGGCAATGCCGGAGGATATTATCGACCTGTTTGCCAGAAATGAGGTCTCCTGAAAAACAAATATTAAAACCGTCTGGCTTCTATTTGTAAAACAACCATCCTGTTGTGAAACAAAGGGCGTCAAGCCCCGGAATACAAACGGGGATTCCCCCCCTCTGTTCCAACTTACCGGTAAGTACATCCACCGCCACCTCCTGCATGGCATCAACGCTTGCGTAACCGCAATAAAAGGCGTCCACATCGGGAATCTGGTTGAAGTGGTATGGTGCGCCAAAACTGATATAGATAATCGGCACGGTGAGTTGTGGCAGGGCATTAATCAGGGCCACCTGGTCTGAAGAAAAAATCTTATACCAGTCATACCCGATGATAACCACCTTGTCATAATCCGCCGCCTGCGTCACTATATCACTTTGCTCTGAAGATGTCAGGGACTGGTTCACAGGTTTGATATAGACATCGGGGAATGCCGCCTTCAAAGGATTCAGAAAGTAGGTGCTCGCCATCCGGTAGAATATTGTGCTTCCTCCTGGAGCGAGGTCAACGACCATTATGTTGTCTCCCTTTTGAAGCGGCGGTTTTCCGGGGACATTGTATTTTCCACAGGAGAAGGCACACTCGCACACCTCTCTGACCATCGCCAGATGTTGAGGATGGCGCAGAGTTGCGGGGTAAAGGGACGTGGAAACTATTTTCAATTCAGGCAGACCCACACGGCTTTTTGCCATCAGGATGCGCCGAACTGATTCTTCTATGCGGGTTATAGATATGCGACCGCTCTGGACTGCCTCCTTGATGCCATTAAAGGCGTTGCTCGTAGTGGGTGCCATCAGAATAATGTCCAGCCCGGATTCAACACCAACCACAGCCCGCTCCTTCTCATCCGGAACGGCGATTGCCAATCCTGTCATGGTGTAGGCGTCTGAGATGATGAGTCCGTCATAACCGATTTCAGTCCGCAGGATATCCTTGAGGAAAATGGGGGACAGTGTGGCGGGCCAGGGTTTATCAGGATACACGGCGGGATAATAGACGTGGGCTGTCATGACGAGGTCAATATCGCCTGTGCCAGCAAGTTCTTCGTAAGGGAGAATGTGGATTTTTCGGAGCGCCTCGAACGAGATATTCACCGTGGGGAGCGAGCTGTGGCTGTCGCCCGCTGTTGCGCCATGACCGGGGTAATGCTTGAATGTGCAGAGTAGCCCCTCACTTCGTGCCCCTGTGATAAAACCTCTGGCAAGTCTTGCGACGCGCCCCGGGTCGTCACTATAGGCACGGGTGGAAATGATTGGATTAAGCGGTTCCGTATTGACATCCACAACGGGACCGAAGCCGATGTGGATGCCAAGCGAGCGGGATTCACGAGCGGTGATTCGACCGCATGCCTCTGTGAGGGCAGGGTCATCGGCGGCTCCAAATGCCATGATGAGGGGAAAGATGGTGGCATCGGCAACGCGCGCCCCCAGACCCGCCTCGGAATCAATGGCAAATAGCAGGGGTGTGGGAGAATACTCCTGCATATAGTTGGTGGTATTTATCAAGTTGGCAGCCTGTTGGTTATTTCCTGTGAATATAAATCCCCCAACCTTGTAATTATTTACAAGGGTTTTCATGGTTGAAAAACTTGATGTGGCAGGCATCAGCATCTGGCCGATTTTTTCATTAAGGGTCATACTGGAGAGGGTGTTCTCCACCCAGACCATATCCGGTTCTCGCATGGCGGGACCGGTCGGCGGGTAGTCATTCAGGAACAGGCGTGGCTGGGGTGGTGTCCGGTATTGAAAAGCCTCGCCTTCGGAGACGGTGCCGTATAAGTCGCAGAGTGCGCCCTCCTGTGCGTGCAATATGTTGGATAAAGAGAGGATAGTGAAAACAACCATCAAAAACAGCAGTGTCTTTTTCCTCATATTTACACACCTCTTGAAAAACTTATCTGATTCCCTCATTGACATAATATCTCAATTGCGCAACTAAATTTATGACTCTTCCAATTAAGGGAGTATTTTCAAGATGAAAGGAAATATACCGGTATTGTCCGTGAGCGGCAGGAGCCTTGCCGCCGCCTGGGAAAATTCCCTCCTTGAACTCTACAGCAAGGGAATCCGCATCCAGACGGAGTATGACAAGCCTGGAGACCCTCTCAGCTTAGATTCCACCATGCTCATCACGATTGAAGAGCCCAAGTCAGAGCCGCGTATCCATCGTGCCTTCCCCGGCGGACTCGAATTTCTTGAGGAATATCGCCAGGAGGTGGTTGAGGGTATCAAGGACCACTGGATTCGCGACCCCAACAACCCTGAGGACCAGCGCTGGGAATATACATATCACGAGCGCCTCTTTTCTTATCGCATCCCCGGTTTACAGACTTCTTTTGACCAGATTGATGCCGTCGCTGGCAAGCTCTCAAGGAAACCCTTTTCACGCCGCGCCCAGGCAATTACGTGGAAGGTCTGGGAAGACTTGAATATTCATGACCCCGCCTGCCTGCAGTCCATCTGGTGTCGTATCCTGCCGGGTGAAGACGATATATGGACACTGAACATGAATGTTCGCTTCCGTTCCAATGATGCCTATGAGGCGGCATTTATGAACATGTTTGCGATTCTCTCACTCCAGGAGAAGATTGCGGAGAAAATTTCCGAAAAGGCGGGGCGTCCGGTAACTATCGGGAGGTATCTCCATCTTGCCGATTCATACCATATTTATGGCTCGCGCATCGAGGACTTCAAGTCGCGGTTCCTTTCACAGATAGAAAAGAGGACTTTTGAGGAACGCACCTGGACTATGGAATTTGCCCAACCGCTCTTTGACGAGGCGAAGGTAAAGATTGCAGAGAAGGTGAAACGGCAAACGGAAAAATATTTGTAAATGAAAGATATGAGGGCAAAACTTTAATTTCTTAATCATTTATATGTTCTGGAGATTTTATCTGGAGTGAGACTTATGGAAGGTTTATTTTATATCGTTATTTTTATTGTTGGCGCTTTTCTTGGAGGCGGCGTTATTTATTTGATATGGCACGGACGGTTTCATGAAAACAGGACTGCCCTTGACACAGCCTCGATAAATATCAACGAACTTCAAGGGCAGCTTCGGGCTGAAACAGAACGGCGCTCAGCCGCTGAGGCAAGGAACGAGGAGGAGCGTAAGGCGGCGCAGGAAAAACTCGCCCTCTTGAATGAGGCGCAGATAAAATTGTCAGACGTCTTCAAAGCCCTATCGTCAGATGCCCTGAGAAATAATAATCAATCCTTCCTTGAGCTGGCAAAAGCCACGCTTGAAAAGTTTCAGGAAGGCGCCAGGGGCGACCTCGAATTACGTCAGAAGGCGATTGATGAACTCGTCAGACCTGTCAAAGAATCCCTCTCAGGTGTGGACGCAAAACTCCAGGAACTGGAGAAGGCACGTCTGACGGCTTATATAAGCCTCACGGAACAGGTTAAATCTCTCGCAACATCTCAGAACCAGCTCCAGAGTGAGACGGCAAATCTGGTGAAGGCGTTGCGCACACCGGGCGTTCGCGGGCGATGGGGAGAAATCCAGCTCCGCCGTGTAGTGGAGATGGCAGGCATGGTTGAACATTGCGACTTTATGGAACAGGAGTCTGTTACAACGGAAGATGGACGCCTGCGTCCGGATATGGTTATCTATCTGCCGAACCACAAAAATGTCGTTATCGATTCCAAAGTCCCGCTGGATGCCTATCTTGACGCCGTGCAGGCATCTGATGAAGCCCTGCGGAGCGCCAAATTCAAGGAACATGCCCGCCAGGTTCGCAATCATTTTGCCAGCCTGGGCAGCAAGGCTTACTGGCAACAGTTTAAACCAACCCCGGAGTTCGTTGTGTTGTTTCTCCCCGGTGAATCGTTTTTCAGCGCCGCACTTGAACAAGACCCGTCTCTTATAGAATTCGGCATCAGCCAGAATGTTATCATTGCCACGCCAACCACACTCATTGCCCTTTTGAAGGCGGTGGCTTATGGCTGGCGGCAGGAGCAGCTTGCTGAAAATGCCCAGACCATCAGCGAGCTGGGCGAAACGCTTTATGAACGTTTATCCACAATGGCGGGACATTTTGAGGACCTTCGCAAGGGGCTGGATAAGGCGGTTGACTCTTACAACAAAGCCGTTGCCTCTCTTGAATCACGTGTTCTTGTTTCTGCCCGGAAATTCAAGGAACTCGGCGCTTCCACAGGGGCGGATATCGAGACCATAGAACCGATAGACAAGACCCCACGCGCCCTGCAATCCCCCGATGTGAAATAGTGATGAGTTTGAGGATTGTATCAAGAATGGGGATGAGAACTACCCTTTCCCCGCGTGGGCATTTGATGTGAAGGATGTGCGTGATTGTATTTTATTATGGGATTCATCATTGATAGATACCAGAATACAGCGCCAATAAAAAGCATGCCGAAGCTCAGCAATTGTCCCCGCGTGAGCCCCAGTAGCTGGTAACCAATATCAGCATCCGGTTCGCGGAATTGCTCCACAAAGATTCGCATCACGCCATAACACAGAAAGAAAAGGGCGGTTATCCTGCCATCCCGCCGAACCTTTTTCATCCCGAACCACCACAAAATTGCAAAAAGGCAAACGCCCTCTAAGAGCGCCTCGTAAATCTGGGATGGATGACGCGGTGTGAGAAAGGGTTGAACAATGGCGGCAACAGCATCATTATTCCTGATGGCATCCAATAGCCGTTCAGTGCTGTCATAGATAAAACCCTTTTCAGCAAGAACTCCCATCAGCTGGTTGAGCCTTTGGGCGCTCCAGTTCATAATTTCTGTCGGGAAACAGACAGCCCAGGGGACTATGGCAGGGCGACCGTATAATTCCCCATTTACGAAATTTGCCATCCTCCCCAAAAAAAGTCCCGCCGGCGCTGACATGACTACCGCATCACCCACATGGAGCCATGGCACACCGCACCGCCTTGCAAAAAGGATAATCATGAACCAGACGCCGAGAAATCCACCGTGGCTTGACATGCCACCCTGATGGATAGCCAGAAATCCCCAGAATGGCGGAGAGGTGGTGAATTGGAGTAAAAGTGAAGGCTGGTAAAAGAGGATATATCCAAGCCGCCCCCCAACTAAAACACCTATGATGAGATAGGTCAAAAGGGCATCCACATCCTTGAGCAATAATTTGAGGAGTCCCTTTCGGGAGAGAAAGCGGAGGAGAAATAGCCCCGCAATGAATCCCGCCACATAGGATATACCATACCAGCGCAGTCCAAATTGTTCGCCAAGCCGGAAAATATAAGGACTGATACGGTGAAGGTAAAAATGCTGGGGATTCACGAAATGTGGCTCCTTCCGGCGGTGTCAGGATTTGTTTTTATCCTTAAAAACATTCATCCTGTAAAAAACCCTCCCCTCCACCTCCTCCGCTATTATGGATTTTTCCCTGAGGAGTTCTGCAAGATATTTCTCAGACCTGTCACGGGTGATTTGCAGACCTTCCTGAATGTCCTCAACGGAACATGGATGACGCCCGATTATGGCAAGGACATCAGACCTTTGTGAGGTCTTTTGATGGATTGTATGCCTTTTACGATACTCGGCGATTACCTCTGCACCCGCGAGTTCAGCCAGTTTTTTTAATCTCTCCAGCGGGACAGCCCGGACAGACTTATCAGCCGGAGGACGGGCGACGGTATTAATCTGGATTCTATCCGGGCGGATGTCTTTCATCAGGGAGGCGATTTTTAATACCTCCGTCTCTGAATCATTCACACCCCGGACAAGAAAGACCTCCAGCCAGATTTTGCCCGGATATTCTTTTCTGAAAAGGTTCAGCCCCTTCAACATCTTTTCAAAGTTGACGCCAGTGTGGGGGCGGTTGATTTTTTGAAACATCTCTTCATCCCCGGCATCGAGAGATGGAAGCACGACATCAGCGCCGGATAGCGCACGCCGCACCTCCGGCATCCATAAAAGTGAGCCGTTTGTAATGACGGCAATCGGAATGGGCGTTATCTTCTTGATACCTGAGATAATATTCCCAATACGGGAATGAAGAGTGGGTTCGCCGGAGCCGGAGAAGGTGATAAAATCCGGGGCGGGCGACTCTTCCAGCTTTGCCCGAATCTCCTCTAAGACGTCGGAGGCGGGTGAATACTCCTTCCGCAAGATGGATTTTTCCGTCGTCCTCCCGAGCTGACAATAGACACAATCATAGGAACAGGTTTTGAAGGGGGTGATATCGACCCCGAGGGAGCGTCCGAGCCTCCTTGAAGGCACAGGACCGAAGATGTGTTTATATTCCTTCACTTCCGGGCATATCAATCTGAGGATTTTTTCTCGGCAGGAGCTTCCGTTTTCTTTTCAGAAGGCTTCTCCTCCTCCCCCGTTGGCTCTTTGGATTTCTTTCTGGCGTAATCTGTTATATAGAATCCGCTACCTTTAAAGATGAGACCTGCACCCTTGCTGATGAGACGGTGTACCCTGCCTCCGCATTTTGGACAAACCGTTATGGGTTTTGCCTTCACTGACTGGAGTTCCTCGAAATGATAATTGCAGTCATCACATACATATTCATACGTCGGCATATCAGCCCTCCCGCACGACTGATGTTTTGATATGGTTCAGAATCAGGGAAGCCGCCTTTTTTCCGGAAAGAAGCATCCCGCCAAAGATGGGTCCCATCCTGGGTCCACCGAAAGCCGCGCAAACTGACATGCCTGACACATATAGCCCGCTATAGACCTCGCCGGTATGCTCCTCCACAAATCGCTCCCCCGCTGGCGCATCCATCGCCCCCTCGCCCATCATCTGACCTGTCGGGGAAAATATACGATATCCGTGTTTTTTCAAAAAGTTGACAACCACTGCATCATGTCCGGTGGCATCCAGAACCACCTTCGCCTTGAGCGTTATGGGGTCAACATGCAACTGTCCCACAATGGTGGTGCGGTTTACAACAAGACCCGTGACACGCTGGTCAGTCACACAGACATCCTCCGCACACAGAAGATTGAAAATCCGCACTCCAGCCTGAATGGCTTTTAGCGTGAGCGCCGATGCCAGCTCCAGGGCATCAATGCAGTAAAGCCCTTCCTGTCCGGTCTTTTTGATGCGCACGCCGATTTCGCGGACAATCTCCAGCGCACCTTCCTGGATGACGATTTCATTCATGCACATCCCGCCGCCCCAGATGCCGCCGCCTGGCGAGAGATTTTTCTCCACAATAACGGTTTTCATGCCTTCTCTTGCAAGATAGTAACCCGCCAGCAGACCGGAAGGTCCCGCACCCGCAATCAAAACATCGCTCCGGACGGAATCGAGAAGTTTCGCCTGATAAGATTTGATAATTTCAATGGTTATATGGGTTTCGTCGAAATTCATTTTTCCAACCTGTTCAGGGATAATAGATTTTGCCGAGTGTGACGGGCTTTCTGGCGCCGGTTGCGGCTGTGATATTTCCCGGTCTTCCCAGCACACACAAAAGTCCAAGTAGTGCGAACCCTATTGCCTCCTTGGCTATGCTGTTGATACCAAGGGATTCATGGGTCAAGACCTTTACATCTGCAGGAAGGCGATTTTTGAGAGCGTTATGGATGAAACGATTCTTTGAACCACCGCCTCCCAGAATCACCTCCTTCGCCATGCCGTGAGGGAAACAAAATTTCTTATATCCCATAATGATGGACTCCACGGTGAGCATGGTGGCTGTGGCAATAAGGTCATTGGAGGAAAGCCTGCGTCTTCTCCCCTCTTCAAGAATCTTCATGGCATAATCCTCGCCAAACATCTCACGTCCGGTGGTCTTTGGAGGCTTTTTGGAAAAATAAGGGTTTGCCATCATGGATTTAAGGAGCGCCTCATTCACGCGCCCAACGCTCGCCCGTTTGCCGTCTCTATCATAATGCTCCCTGCCCCTCGTCAGCGCACTGACAAGGGCGTCTATGACCATATTGCCAGGTCCTGTGTCAAAGGCGATGATATTGGAAATGCCGCCACCCGCGGGGAGATAAGTGCAGTTGGCAATGCCTCCGATATTCTGAACTATGCGGGTCTTGCTCCCATGTGTGAGGAGATAATAATCCGCCGCAACGATGAGAGGTGCGCCCTGACCCCCTGCGGCTATATCGGCGGTGCGAAAATCACTCACCACGGGAATGCCTGTCATCTGGGCAATCAGTGATGCCTCACCCAGCTGCAATGTGGACGGGGTGTATTTTTTCCTTTCCTTTAACCCGGGCGGAAGATGATAAGCAGTCTGGCCATGTGAGCCGATAACACTTATGGCATCTTTTGGAAAACCGGAGGATAGAATCAGTTTTTGCGCCGCTCTGGCAAAAAAGAGACCAATCTTGAAATTCAATTCACACGCAAGTCTGAGGGAACCTGCCCTGTCGCGGAAGAGATTGAAAATTTCCTTCCTGAGGTCTTTCGGATATGGCATGGAGTTGAACTCGAGGAGCTGGTCGTCAAAATGGTCATCCTGGACAATGAACCTGACAAGTGCGGCATCCACGCCGTCCACAGAGGTGCCGGACATCAGCCCCACCGCCAGATATGTCTCCCTCCTCGGCGCTAAAAGGGACTCCATCGGTTCCATCTGATACTCCCCGAATGCTCTTATGTGATGATGGATTAATAGATAATGGCAAGTCCCCAACGGGACGGGTCACTTTCCACATAGGAAGCCCCGCTCCATTTGAGGGTGAAGGCACCCTTCCCTGAATCATCGTGTCCGCCTTCATGCAACACAAGGTCAAACCCAATCATGGTCTGACGTTTGGGTTTCCACCCTCCAAGCTCCCTGAGCGGGATTTCCGCCTCTATAATACGGCCGGTTTTTGTTTTTGTTGAGGCGATGCGTCCTGCCTTGAGCCTTTTCTCATCTCCACAAATCCACATTTCCGGAGTGGAGCGGTCACCATCGCATTTGATGCAAATCTGATAATCTCCATTGCCGAGCGAGGTCCTGGTAGTTGGACCGTCAAGTCCAAGGAAGATTTCGAGACTGTCGGCATTTCCCGATTCGGGATGTCCTGGCGGACTTAAAAGGGATGCCTTATCCGTCCATTGTGTGGCTATATAAAACGCCTCATCTGTCCACCAGAATTGGAAAATCCCGCTTGTGTCATCCTCCGACCATCCGCCCCCTGCGCCTTTTTTGACAACCTGGGATTCCTTGTTCAGATAGAGGGTGGGGACATCTATCCATTCTGTGAGGCAGCCGTCAATTTTGGGGGAGGTCAGGCGGAGAGGCATGGGCATCAGACCGATGGAATTTTCAAAACTGCCTTCTTTTTCAAGGTCAACTATGGCGGCAAGTCGTGCCTCCCTGTTGCCTGCCATAAGTCCGGATGTTGTGGTAAGCTGTTCATCTGGCAGGAGGTTTTGAAATGCAACAGGAGGGATTTCGACCCTTCCGCGCGGGCGAAGTTCCCAGCGCATCACGCCTGAAAGGGATTTCTCGACCTTATTTTTGATACATGTCTCCACCTTGAAACCATTTGGGTCCTGCCTGCCGCGGATTTGAATATCCAGAGGGGTGTTGTTCGTGGTGGCATGGAGGGAACTTATGCGAGGATGGAATGACTTTTCACCATACTTTTCCGCCAACGCCGCTTGTTTAGCGGGTATGGTAATAAAAAAGATGGGAAGGAACAATATGAGATGACGGAAAAGGTATCTCAATATCAAACGCATGTATTATCTCCAGTGATGACAAAAGATTACATTATTCTTATATCCAAGAGTATGAACTGCTGTCAATCTTAATCCTTTCCACGGAAGCGTTTTGAGCGAAACTGTATCAATTCTGCCGCCACACTCACGGCGATTTCTTCCGGCATCTGGGCGCCAATGTCAAGCCCGATTGGAGAATGGAGATGGTTGAGTCTGCGTCTGGGGATACCTTCCTTCAGGAATCTTTCCTTAAAGGCGGCGACCTTGGGGCGACTGCCAAGCATCCCTATGTAACATGCCGGCATCCGAAACGCATGTCTCATGCAGATTTCATCATTTTTATGGGCGCGTGTGCAGATTATGATATAGGTATTCTCATCAATCCTCAGCCTTTCAAACGCCTTTTCAAAGGGGGCGTAAATTACGCGTCTTGCAAGGGGAAATCTCTTTGACGATGCGTATAACTTTCGGTCGTCAACAATGGTAATATTGAAATTGATGGTGGCGAGAATGGAATAGATGGCAAATCCAATATGCCCGCCGCCAAAGATAATTGCAGGCTCAGGGGGAATAAGAGGTTCAATCAGAACAGTCATACTTCCTCCACACCTCGCGTCCGTGTCCGGGTCTTTTATAGATTTGAAGTCAAAAAAGACAGTCTGGATTTGGCAGGTTTTCAGGGTGGAAAGGGCGTATTTTCGCACCTGCGCCTCCACAATGCCGCCGCCAATGCTCCCCTTTGTTGCCCCATCAGAAAGGATGAGCATCTTGGTGCCCAGTTTGCGCGGTGTGGAGCCCTCGCCACTGATGATAGTCGCAACGGCTGCCCGTTCCCCACGCTCCAGGATTTCCGCCATCTCGCTGTAAATTTCATTAATATTCATATTCTCATTTCAATTCATGGTATTGAAATTCTGTTACGCCTAAGTCATACTGCCCATTCTTTTCAATGATACCGAAGACAACCTTTATGACTTGTGTATTATCGGGCTCAAGACCGCGTTTTTGCATCTCGTCTTTTTCCAGCGCGGTGAGTTTTTTGACGACGGGATATGGAATCTCGAACACCTCAAAAAAACCGCCCCCTTCACGGTTGACAAATGTCTTGTCCCGGACCTGCGCACTGCTCAAAAAACTCTGAGGAGTTCCCTCGCCAATATATTTCTGGGTTATGTGTATATCATACCTCGTGAACACTGCATCTATAATCTTTTCAGGCACGCCAGAGACATCGAAAATACGAACAATGCCCTGCTCCGCACCGGCAGAATCAAAGCTGGCAGGAAGCCCCTTCTTTTGTGATGAGCGCTTTTCAATCTCTCCCCTGATGCCGTTCAGCGCCCGCCCGATATCCTCACTTTCAGAGCCACTCTCCCTCCGGATTTCCGCAAGGTCTCCCTCATATTGATGAGCGGATGGTGAGGGAGAGGGTGAGGTGGTTGACGGATGGGCTGAGCGGGAGGATGGGGAACCTTTAATGACCTGTTCGTTTTCCTCCAATTTATATGTCGCCCGCGCTGGCGGTGGTGGAGTTGTTGGATGTGTCTCAACTTCGATGGGTGTCTCAATCACTGGAGGCGCAAGCTGAATGAAAATTTTATCGGGCTGTGGTTTGCCAGCGAGATGCCTGAGAGGCGCGGAGGTGAGTAAGAAGGAAAAGAGGAGGATATGGAGGAATATGGACAGCAAAAATCCACCTTTCCTTTCCACCCAGGAGGAGCCCCTATTTACGTCCGCCTGTTTCAATGCAATTATCCCTCCCGGAAATTTCTGTCCATAAGCCCTGTCATTCCTTTCCGAGTATCCTCATAAGTTCTTTTATCTGCGAGTTCAAATCATTTGTATTGGATGAGGCGCTTTTCGTGGTGGATGGCGATGAAAAATCCGCGCCTTTTGTTGTTTTTTCAAGTTGCGCAAGGTTGCGTTTTTTTATTGCGGCGAGCATCAGTTCTCTTGCCTTTTCCGCAATAGGTGTATCCGGGTAATTC
>JAPLSR010000164.1 GCA_026398545.1 Candidatus Sumerlaeota bacterium
ACTATGCGTGCCCGCATGTATGACCATCCGAATAACCATGTGAATTCTTCATTCCAGACGCCGGTTTGGAAGATGTATGAGCAACCTGTTACGAGTATGGCAATATCGCAATTAACCTACCACGATTATTATGCTTATTTCCACAACCACGAAGGCGTCGGACCTTATCTCGGCATTGCCATTGACATGATAAACCTTGATTCGAATGCGCCTGCAGATGCCAAGATTGCCATAAGTGAGGTGGAACTCTTCACATTTGCCATCCCGAATTTTTAATGCGATGACTTCTAAGGATTTTAGTGCCGTATATCGTAAAAAACCCATTGCATAATGGTATGTGGTTGGTATAAATATTGCTCCCGTATTTTAATGAATAAAAGAAATTTTGGGGGTGATTTTTATGAATTATTTTAAGACAGGTCTCCTGATGGCAACTCTGACGGCGTTGCTCGTCTTTGTTGGCCACTTCATTGACATTCATTATAAAACCAATTCATTCGCCTTAATGTTTCTCCTCATCGGACTGGGGATGAACTTTGTCTCCTACTGGTTTTCGGACAAGATTATCCTTGCCCTTTATAAGGCTAAGCCCGTCACGGAGGCGCAGGCGCCGGAACTCTTTAACATTATCAGACGGCTCAGTCAGCGCGCCAATATGCCCATGCCGAAGGTCTATGTTGTCCCCATGGAGGCGCCAAATGCATTTGCCACGGGACGAAATCCATCTCATGCGGCAGTGTGCGTTACTGAAGGCATCCTCCATCTCCTCCCCGAGAGGGAGCTTGAGGGCGTTCTGGCACATGAACTGAGTCATGTGAGGCATTATGATACACTTATCATGACCTTCTGTGCCGCCATTGCAGGTATTATCTCCTTCCTCGGTCGCATGGCATTATGGTCAGCATTGTTGGGTGGAGGCGGTAGAAGCAGGCGTGACGATAATGCCCTCGGTATGCTCTTTGTGATGATACTTGCGCCCTTTCTTGCATTGATGATTCAGCTTGCCATCTCCCGCTCGCGTGAATACAGGGCGGATGAGGGTGGCGGGAGACTTACAGGCAATCCCGACTCACTTGCTGATGCCCTGTTACGGCTTGAGGAATATTCCCGCCGTGCGCCGGTTCAGGTGGTTCCTGCCACCCAGCATCTCTTCATCGTCAATCCGGCAGTGGGCAAGCGTGGAGGCGGGTTAGACCTGTTCAGTACCCATCCTGCAACGGCAAAGCGCGTGGCACGCCTGCGGGAACTTGCCCATCTTATCTGAGAATCTCTAAAAATATGGGATGCACCACCCGCCTCAGGCATATTTCACACAGAGGCACAGAGACACAGAGCATTAATCACCGTTTCTCCGTATCTCCGTTTCACCGCGTCTATGTGTAAGAAAGGTTTTTTCTCAAGGGGTTGAAAAATGTCTCCTGCCGAGATAAAGGATTTGTATAAAGTCCTTGGTGTGAGCGAAAGTTCCACCAAGGACGTAATTGATAAGGCATTTCGCCGTCTTGCCATCAAACATCATCCCGATAAAAACAAGGGTAACAAGCGCGCCGAAGAGCGTTTCAAGGAGATTAATGAGGCGCATCAAATCCTGTCAGATAATGAGAAACGCAGACAGTATGACTTCATGCGGAAAAACCCTTATGGCGCAATGCACGGCTTTGACGCCGAGGGATTTGGCGCCGGTCCCCAGGGCTTCAAGTTCAATGGGGAAGATTTCGGGAATATCTTTGGCGGGCTGGGAGGACTGGGCGACGTATTTGACTTTTTTAATACCTCGCAAAGGAAATCGTCCCGCAGGGGGATGTCCAGACCCCTTCGGGGTGAGGATGTTGTGATAAGCGCCACTATCCCCTTCCGGATGGCGGCTGAGGGCGGTAAACATGCTGTAACATTTTCCAGAACGGAAACGTGTCAGAGTTGCTCTGGAACGGGTGCAGAACGGGGCAGTAAGACCACCAAATGTCCGAGATGCGAAGGCACCGGAACTATCCTTGTCTCCCAGGGGGCTTTCGGCGTGTCGCGCCCCTGCCCGGATTGTATGGGAACCGGCACCAGGATTACACATCCCTGCCGGGAATGCCGCGGAAAGGGAAAGGTCCAGACCCCCCGCTCAATTACAGTGAAAATCCCCGCGGGCATCAAGGATGGACAGAAGATTCGCCTCGCCGGTGAGGGAGAAGCCGGTCAGAATGGGGGTCCCAACGGCGACCTCTTCATACAGGTGAATGTGGAGCATGATGCAGTCTTACGGCGCGAGGGGGATATAATCCATAGCAGTGCCGATATTGACCTTGCCACGGCTATGCGTGGTGGAAAGGTTAATGTGGGAACCCTTCAGGGAACCATCACACTGAAAATCCCGCCCGGAACGCAGTCCGGGACGGTGTTCAAAATAAAGGGGCGGGGAATCAGATTCACGAAGGGAAGGGTTGGAGACCATTATGTCACGGTAAAGGTGCGCATTCCCAAAAACCTCAATGCCGAGCAACAGCGCCTTTTTGAATCCTTTGCCGCCTCCCTTCGCTGAGCCATTATAAATAAGATAAATTAGTTTTTTTAATCCGCCTGAGGCGGAATGTGCAGGATAAACATGATTTAATATAATAATCCTGATAATCCTGTCTATCCTTGTTAAGGAATTTTTTGAGATTGTTAATCCCCCCGCACATACCAGCTTGCAGGAAAGATAATGTCAAGGCTCGCAGGCTCGGATGTGAATTTCATCCCCATGCCCTCCGTGGTCATGAAGTCCCCCATGCTATCAAGGTCAGTGAGGAATATATGTTTGGCGCTGGCGGATGTATTTTCCGCCACCTCAATAGTCATGGTGGCGAGAGTTGTGTTTTCCAAGAAGAAACCCACGGGGTCAGCGCCGCTTCGGATGATTGTTGCTGACCTTTTATCCAGCGCAATTGTGGCGTTTCCCATGCCCGCCGCTAACTGCACATCCTTGATAGTAAGCCCCTCATCCACAGTTATCTTGAAATCCGAGGAATAAATTTTCATCCTGCGGTTGGGGATGAGATTCACATAGACGGTATCACCCGGTTTTGCCCTTTCGGGACATTGCATAGCGATGCCAATTTTGTAGTCTTCGGGCGGGTTGGGGAGGAAATTGTAAAGCATAAGGGATGCGGTTCCCACATCAAGAGATGGATTTATGTCATCAAGGCTATATGTTATCTGCCGTTGGAAGAAGAGGGCGCTGACCTTTTCATTGGGGAGTCCGACGGCATCCACAAGGAATTGATACATGGAGCCGTTAGCGCCTCCTCCTCCAGCCCCCTCCGTGCCAAGGGTGCCCGTCGTAGGGTCGACATAGTCATAAAACGGCTGATAGATGAAAGAGCCAGGGTTGTTTTTATCACCTATATAACCTGAAGTCAGGCTTGCGATGTCGCCGTTCAGGAGCTGGATAAAATGTGAGACCTGTGTCCGGGAGAGTCCTTCACCTTTCAAGAGAACCTGAGGATTTTGCGCCAGAGGCTCGCCAACGGATGACCAGACTTCATTGTTATGCTGCCAGATGAGGCGCACGCGTCCCTGCTCATCCGCAAGGAGCCTCGGGGTGTCATTATATGCCGCGCCGGAGGTGAGCTGGGTTGGGGTTGCATCCCACGCCTGAGGGGTGCCGGTATAACACAGGGCATAAAGTTGCGTGTCAGGTGTGGTGAGGGCATCGTCATCCTGGTCGCGGGAATAAACGAGCCATGTTTTGTCCGAATAGCCATGGCAGTCTAGCCGGATGGGGACGCCGACATTATCCACGAGAATCTGAGGCGCTGAGAAGTTACCGCTATCAAACCGGCTGAATTTCAAGGCGCATTTGGTATTTTCCGAGGTATAGAAGCAGCCGTCTGAGGAGGAGGTCTGGAACAGGAGTATGGGTTTATTCTTGTGGTCAATGAAGAGCCGCGGTTCAAAGTCCTCCTTGGTATCATTGGTCAGATAAACAGGCGCCGACCATTGGAGTGAGGTGGTATTGAAGAGCGCCCAGGCGATTTCCTGATAAGGCGCAGAGGCGTTGTTTGATGCTATAATATCGCTCGGGTCCGGCGCAGTGAAGTCATCAATCTTAATGGACTGACAGGCGAGGAGGACATTGCCATCGGCTGTGAAGACGGCGGTGGGATAATCCTGGAAGCGGGTATCCTCCCAGACGGGACCGTAGCTCATGAGGACGTCATTATCAATGTAGAGGTAGTAAATCTCCGTTGAACGCTCAAAGGGGAGGTCGGGTCGCCGATGCAGATAGATTATCATCCTCTTGGTGCCCTGCACAATCTGGAAAGGTGTGGAGAAGAGATAGATATTATTGACAACGGTTGTCGGCGTATCATCGGCGTTAATCCTGGTGCGGGGCTTCACGGCGAGAAGATTATAGTCGGCTCTCAGGAAGTCCGGGACAGCGGCGAGTTGGGGTGGCGCCACACCGCCAGACGGCTTTTCGGGATAATAAACCTCCACCCAGGGCGTCTTGGTGATATCGCCGCTGACAATGCCCGCCTTCCATCCTCCCTTTATGATGATGAAACCGCTCGTGATTTTCCCCGGCGTCCATGTGGAGATACTTGCCATTGAGAAGGTGAGGTCGGTGGGGTCAGAAACAACCCCGATGATAAAATCAATCGTGAGTTGGAACCAGCGGTCCAGGCTGATGCTGATGCTGGGCTCGACGGACTTGCGGAACTCTCCACTGAAATTGGTAAGGCGGACATATATGGGCGACGCCGGGTCAGCAACCATATCTCCCTTGAGGGTGCACTGCACCACTAAAGATACACTTACAGCGGCGCATTCCTCGAGGAATTTCAACACCCTTTTATATGCGGGGTTTTCCAGCACCTTCCCCAGCCATTTCAGAAGGTTCTTGAAAACATCACTTTTGGCGACCTTTTCCAATGTGCGGAGTTTTTTCAAGAGGGTGAGGACGCTGATTTCACCGCCGAGTTTGCCTCCGCCAGAGATTTCCACTTTGGGCGTTCCGACAGGAAACGCCATTAAATCGCAATCGGGCTTGTAATAACCGGTGCCCTTCACACTCGCACTTAGCTGACCGCTAAACTTTCCAATCCCATAAGGGATGGTAGCGCCTCCCGACACTCCGCCACTGCTTTCACAGACCACAGGTGGGCGATAATCGGAGAAGGCGGCGTGAACGAGTTTTAAGGATGTCGTGAAGTTGATTTCCACTTCATTAATGACGGGAATCTCACATCCGAGGATTTTCAGGTCCTTGCCCTTAAAGGTGAAATCAAATTTGTCCGCCCAGGGAGGTAGATTAATTGTCCATTTGTATGATATGTAGGAGTCGTAGAGGACACTTTTGATTTCAAAATACTTTCCGTATTGGGTGGTGTTGTATTTATCAAGGGAGACAACGCAAATCTGGGGGCTGGGCACAAAATGGACAAGTCCACTGCCAATGGTATCGAGCGCCTTTTCCGCAACGGCGGTGAGGTCGAACTCTATGGGCTGGTCAAAATAGGGGAATTCCCCCTTCATGAGCTCAAAAGAGACTTCAAAGTCATTCTCCGTATCAAGGTTGAGATATGTCACTTGTTTGCAAATTAAGGGGTTTTTCGTCTCATACACTGTGACAGTTTTATTTGGATGATCCGAGCCAGCCCCCCATTGCACAGTTCCTTTGACCTTGCACACATAATAGGCGCGCCCGCCGCCGGGTTTGTCAAACCAGTATGGGATAATAACATTTTTCGGAATGACATCGCATGTAATGGTTGGAGCGCTCTTGTCGCTGACGCAGGCGAAAAGGGAGGCATTGTCCGAGACCGCTTTTCCCTTGGGCGTCGCCTTGCAGATTATTTCAATATCCCCCGGATGGGGCGGGTGAATCTTCGTTGAGAACTCACCACCGCCCAGGTCATCCATCGGTTTCTCTTCAGATTGGTATGTGCCATCGGGACCAGTGATAATGTAGTAACATGTGACATCGGCATCCGTTTTTGAGATGACATTTCCAGAGAAATCGGTTATCTTGACCCGAACCTCAACAGGTCCTCCTAAGGGAAGCATCGGCTCGCAGAACCGACAGGTGCTATTGGGCAGTCTCTTCGGTTTCAGGTATTCAAACTTGTAATACCAGTTGTTGATTTTGAAGAAACAGGCGGCATCTCCATCCGCAGTGGCACCTACAGAGCGTACTGCGAGCATCTCTCTATTATTATCCGTGTAAATACTGCTCAGGGTGCCGGAAGGGACGGTGATTTTCTTGAGCGGAGATGTCGTCACCACATCCTTATCATCCGAGATTCTGAAATACCAGAGTTCATTTGTGGTATCATTAACGACATAGACGCTGGTTCGTGCGCCGGCGGCGAATTTGGTCACACGGTTGAAGGTGCAGTTATCCACAGGTTTAATGGCGCTCATCGGCTCAAGGTAGGGCAGTCCCTGCATATCATGATTGAGTTTGAATGGGTAGATTGCCCCTTTATAGCCATTCTGATAAGCGCTCTTGCACATAACGTATTGTCCATCGCCGGTGATGGCAATCATGCGGGTTTCGTCATTATTAATTGTGATAGATTTGGGATGAACATATTTGGTGGCGCGATATCTTAGGAAAACAGTGTCCATATCATTCAAATTAACCAGATAAATGCCCGAGTTTCTTGCATCTGCAATGAAGGCGATATTCTCTGTGGGATGAAAAACCATTTCTGAATATTTAAAATTCACGGGTGTGGTAAGTGGCTTTCCCTGGTCATCATAGAAGATGACTTCTTCCAGACCGGTATTGCGGTAATCGATATTTTTTGTCTGGAATGGGATGGAGCCGTCGGATTTGGGGGTGCCGACAAGCAGACGCCCCGTGTTTAAATCCTCAAATGGCACAAACACTTTATTACATCCATAGAAGATATCCCCAATCGCCATGCTACTCCCATTGAGATGCCATGGGGATTCATCCTTGGCGGGTTCAAAGACCGCCTGAATCGGGTGAAAATCCTGCACATCAAGACCGTTCATGAAGGCAAACAGACGGGAATAGATGGTGTATGGAACGCCGGTGGGAATATGTCTCACATAGGAGCCGTCACTGGGGATGTAAACAGTCGGGGGATGAGGCGAGACGCATCCCTTTCTCGTCCCCGATATGAATCCATGGAATCCTGCTATTGTGAAATTATATGTCCAATTTGGAAGGAGGGCAGACTTTGATGTTACCGATGAGGCAAGTATCTGCAGGTCGCCATCGCCCTTGCAGCGGAAAAGACCCACAACGGGGTCAGTGCTTGATTTCTGGTTTATGGCGACATACCGAAGTTTGCCCGTTGGCGATATGGATATATAATGCCCAAGATAGCCGCGACCGCCCTTGAAGGGAACTTCCGTGTCAGAGGGAGTGTTCTTGATGTCATCATAGGATACCCAGTCAATCCATGACCTGTTGCGAGCGTTAATATAAAGATAATGGTTTTCTTCATTGAAAAGAATCTCGCTGATTATGCCGTCGCCCGGCGTGCGGTTGATGAGTTGGGGGGACTCATCCGGCGGGAGGGGAGGACACGGGTCAACAGGGGTTGGCGTGGGTGAGGGCGTGGGGGTATGAGTTATTGTGGGCGTTCCTGTTGGAGTTGGAGTA
>JAPLSR010000400.1 GCA_026398545.1 Candidatus Sumerlaeota bacterium
CACGTGCCGTGAAATTCAATATTCACGGCACTTTTTTGTTGTGAAATTATCAAGAGTGAATAACATATTTTTCAGGGATTGTTTTGTTCTGTGATGATGGGCGAGAAGAAATTTCAGGTGTAAGATTTTGGTTAATCAGAATATCTAATATGTTGTAAGCTATAAAATATGTGGAAACACATTTTCAGAAAGGAGTTGTCATGAGGATGATGACTGCATGTATGGTTTTTTTGTTCCTATTTAACATTATGCTTTACGGACAAACGCTATCACCGACACCAACGCCTGTATCGAAGATTGCCAATACAATTATTGTGGCGAAATCCGGCGGGGAATATAGTAAGATTCAGGAGGCTGTGGATGCGGCGACCACAGGGACGGTGATTATAATTTTCCCCGGGAGATACGAGGAGCAGGTGGATATATGCGGGAAGAAGAATATTGCACTGGTGGGCATAGGAAACAACAAGGTAGAGATTTTCGGGCAGAACCTTAAGTGGGATGGTATTGATTATGGTGGGAGCACGGTTTTTATTTATGGTAATTCATCTTATATAACGTTGCAGAATCTGAGGATTGTGAACGCAACGTCATATCCTTACGCCGGTGTTGCCCTGGCATTTTGTAATGCATTTAATTGCAAGGTGGTGGATTGCGAGATTATTGGTAAGGGTCGGGATGCAGTTTTTCTTTATGGCGGGAAAGGATATACATCATCGGCGAATTTTTATACTACCTATATCGAAGGCGGGTCTGATGTGGTATCCGTTGAATCCACCGGTATGTTTTTTGACTGTTATTTTTATGTGAACCGACCAAATGAGGAGGTTTTATACATTATGAGGGCAAATGGGGATGGGGTGACGGTGGTGAATTGTTACTTTGATGGGGTAAGTGGAAACCACATCGCCAATTTTAACTCCAATAATGACATTTTATACTTTTACACTAACGTCCTTTCGGAAACCATGACGGGTTATGCCTCCACGCATGGTTTTGAGTATCGTGGTTACACGCCGACGATTTATTACAGCAATTTTGCCGGAGATTTCAACGTGGATGGAACCGTGAAGGCGAAGAGTATAAATTTGGAAAAGACCCGCTGGAAGGACTGGGCGGCATGTGCGGGACAACCCTCGTTTGTGGATGAAAGCACCTGGCATCCTGCGATGGATGATAATATGACCTATATGCACTGCACGACGGATACGAAATACCTCCTTTTCGAGATTCCTTACGAGGCGGGAACGGTGCTCACGCGGCTGCGGGTGAAATGGCAGGCGGAGGGGAAGCTCGATGGTATTATAATGCGGCTTGTTAAGCGCAATGAGTCGGCGGCGGGCGTGTCGTGGACAATTGTGGGCAAGCCGCAGACATATATTGACAGCAAAGGTGTGAAACAGGTCAGGGTCACAACGTATGATTTTACGGATGAGACGATGGCGGAAAATTATTTATACAGTATAGAGATAGAGTCGGAGAAGGTTACGAGCGGTGTGAAATTGTTCTCGGTGGGCGCTGAGACGAGCAAACGGGTATATTAGGGATTGAGTTTCGCATAAGGATTGATATACATGCGTCGCAGAGGTAAAGGAACTGCGGCGCAATTTTTTTTCGAACATTTCCGCCGCCCCTGATGTCTAATAGAATTGAAGAGATAAAAAATTCGGTGGAGGGGTATGAAATATGGGAAGATGGATGAGACTTCTGGTTGTGGTTCTTGCCGCCGGTTTGATTCTTTCGGGGATATATGCCTTGAGCCCCGCACAAGAGAAGGACACGGCGTCCGTTTTGAACAAGGCGGATGAGATGTTCAAGGCGAAGAATTACAAGGATGCGGCGGGTTTTTATCAGACATATATCAAGGAGGCGCAGAGGAGCACAACCTGGCACGAGGCATGGAAAAGCATGATTATCTGCCAGCTCCGGCTTGGGCTTTTTGATGAGGCTCTGGAATCGGCGGAGCGATATGTCCGTGAGTGCACCGGCATGCCTTATGAGGCGCGCGCCCTGCGGTTTGCGGGGAATCTTTACATGTTGCTGCCGCACTGGGGGACGCGTTCTGGCGGGCGATTTATCCGAGGTCGCTATGAGCAGGGCATTCATGTCCAATCCTATCGGCATGATAAGGGGAAGGCGGCGGAGTATATGGAGCGGGCGCGCACGCTATATGAGAAGTATGAGTGGAATGCGAGTGCCCTTTCTGCATTGCCGGCTGATGAGGCGAAGAAGTGGCGTGAGGAGCGTATTGAGTGCCTTTTCGACCTTGCCAGCATTTATGCCCGATTCGGGATTTATGAAAACAACATGCTTTTCTGGTATGCATCCTGGGGGGAGCGTGATGATGCTCTGGCTGAGACGGCTGGCGAGGAGGATTTTGATGAGAATCGCAATGAGTGGGAGATGAGCCGCAAACGCCCTATCGGGCTGAGGCTCGGCACGGACGGCTCTCCGGCTTTCCCCACCCTCCCGAAAAAATATTCCCCGGAGATTTCCGATGATGATAAGATTCTTTACCTCCTATTGGAGGCGCGGGAACTTGACCCGACAAAGGAGCGGAAATACACAGCGATTTCCCTTTATCGCCAGGCGATGCTCTCCCGCGGCCGCTTCGGGATGGACCGCCTCAATCAATATGCGGGGATGTATTGGGATAATAGTCGATATCCTCTACAGGAGGAGCTGAAGGATTTCAAACCGTGGGAGATGAAGGATGGCGAGGCGCTTATCCTTGCGGGGGGCAAGATTCGTCGGGTTGTCCTGCCAGCCGAGTGGGACGTGATGGCGCTCCTGCGGAAGGGCATTAAAGACTATTCCTCAGGCGGCGTTGCCGATGAGGCGCATTATGCCCTGGCGCTCTATTATCAGACACGCCAGCAATACACCGCGGCGATTGTGGAATATGAGGCGCTGAGGAAAACGTTTCCGCAGAGCAAGTGGTCTAAAGATGCTGGGGACCAGTTGAGTCGTATCAGGGCGCCGCAGGTGCAGATTTCCCAGACGGGCGTGCAGTTGCCGGGTGAGGGGGCGAAAATCCAGTTTGATTACAGGAACACTGTAAAGGTGTGGTTTGTGGCGCGCCGGATTGACCATATCGGGTTCATGGATGAGATTCGCGGGGAGGAAATCGACCCTGATAAGGGGATGAGAAATTTCTGGGCGCTGAGTCAATGGCATGGATATTTTTTGAATTATAATGTGAATGACCCGACTTGGAAAATCGCCACGCGTTATGTGGGGGGTGAGGTGACGCGGTGGTCTGCGGATGTTCATGATGACGGGACATTCCGCTATGCACAGGAGACCATCTATGCGCCCATGAAGGAAAACGGCGCGTATCTTGTGTTTGCATATCTAAGCGAGCCGCCTGTGGGGGATAAGGAGAAAAGCGGAGGGGAGGTCTTCTCGCTGGGGGCAAGTCGCGCTGTTCTGGTAATAAATGACCTCGCCTATGTGGAGAAACGTGTGAAGGATGGGATACTTTATTTTATATGCGATGCGCGGAGCGGCGCGCCCGTTGCCAACGCGGAGGTTGCCGTCCTTGATGTATGGAGTGAGTGGTCTGGGAAGGAGAGCCGGAACATTTCTCATAAAGAGTTTCACCGCCGGATTACAGATAAGGATGGGATGTGCGTGCTGGAGATTCAGGAGGACCGTGGCGGGCAACTGCATGTCCTTGTAAAGGTGGGGAAGGAACGTTTTGCCTGGAGCGGGATGACTTGGTGGAGTCGGTATTATCCCTCCATTATGGAGGACAGGCCTTACGCCTATTGCATCACTGACCGCCCTGTGTATCGTCCGGGGCAGACGGTACGGTTCAAGGTCTGGCTGAGGCAGAGGATGAAAGGGGAATATCAGAATATGGCGGGGCAGAATGTTGATGTTGAGGTTTATGACCCGAAGAGAAACAGGATTTACAATATCACCAAAAACGCCGACCAGTTTGGCGGAATTGATGGTGAATTCAAGTTAGGCGATGAGCCGCCTCTGGGCGTTTATTACTTCCAAATTATCAATTCACACATAGGCGGGCAGAATTTCCGCGTGGAGGAATATAAGAAGCCGGAGTTTGAGGTAACGGTGGAGCCGGGGAAGTCCCATGTGAGGCTCGGTGAGAAAGTTTCGGCAATTGTGAAGGCAAAGTATTATTTCGGAGCGCCCGTCACGGACGCCACGGTGAAATACAGGGTCTTCCGAGAGGAATACACACACTCATGGTATTTGCCTGGTCCCTGGGACTGGCTTTATGGAGCGGGCTACGGGTTGCCCTGGTATGAATACTCCTGGTTTTCGTGGTGGGGACGGATGCGCTGTTGCTGGTCGCCGCCGGACTGGTGGTGGGGCTGGTATGGCTTGCCTGCGCCCAATCCCGTGCGGGAGCTGGTGCAGGAGGGGGAGAAACGCATCGGTGAAAAAGGCGATTTGAGTATTGAGATTGATACATCGCCCGCCCTCAGGGAGCATCCCGACCGCGACCACAGGTATGTTATTCAGGCGGAGGTGCGCGATGCAAGCCGGCGTGTGATTTCCGGCGAGGGTTCTGTCAAGGTGACACGCCAGGCATTTTATGCCTTCTTGCAATCTGACCGCGGATACTATCGCCCGGGTGAGGAAGTGGTTATACATCTGCGCAGTCTGACGCCGGATAATAAGCCCGTCCGGTGCGAGGGCATCCTGACAATTTCATCCGTCATTTATGGCGGACGAGATAATGCACGCATTGAGGAAAAGGAGATTGAGCGCCGGAAGGTTCAGACTGATGAGGATGGCACGGCGGATATCCGTCTGCGTCCGGAAAAGAGCGGTCAGGTCAAATTCAGGTTTGAGACGCCGGATTCCTGGGGAGGCGTGGTGGAGGGTTATGCCCTTGTGTGGGTGTGCGGGGATGATTTTGACGGACAGAAGTTCCACTTCAATGAGCTTGAGATTATTGCTGACAAGCGCACCTATCAGCCCGGCGAGACGGCGCATATTATGATAAACACAAAGCGGGCGGGGAGTTACGTCCTTTTTTCGGACGAGGTGGATAACGGCAACCTGCTTTCCTGGCGGCTCCTTTACCTCCCGCAGAGACATATCATTGTCGATGTCCCAATCAAAGTGACGCACAGCCCGAATTTCTTTGTGGAGGCGATGGTCGTCTCGGATGCGCTGGTGAGGCAGCAGGCGGCAAGGCTCTGTGTGCCGCCTGAGAAGACGATGTTGCGACTGAGTGTGACGACCGATAAGGCGGAGTATCGCCCCGGTGAGAAGGCGACGGTCAGGGTGAGTGTGAAGACGCCGGAGGGCGCTCCTGCAAAGGCGCAGGTGGCGCTGAGCGTGTTTGATAAATCCATCCTTTACATCCAGCCGGAATACACCCCGCCCATTGCCAAATTCTTCTACGGTCAGGTGCGCCATCATGCGCCCGTTATGAGCACGAATCTGACGGAGCAGTTCGGCGCGTGGGGTTATATGTCTCATCCCTGGCAGAGGCTTGAGCCATTGCCAGATGCATGGTATGGCATCTGGGGTCCTGTGATTTCAGACTGGAACGGGGTGAGCGAGGAAGAATTCAAGGATAACAGGTTGGGATATGGAATGAGCTCTTATTCTCTGGGCGATGTGTCAAGAGCGATGCCGGCACGGAAAGCGGGGGCGTTGGACATGGCTGGGGTAGCGGGTGTTCCAGCCTCTGCAGCACCGGTAGTTGCGGGGGTTATGGAAAGGAAGCTGAGCGAGGGTGGCGCGGGGGTAGCAAGCGGTGAGCCCGCCTTTGCTGAGGCGCAGGTGCGAAAGGAGTTTGCGGACACGGCATACTGGCTCGGAACGCTTGTGACGGATGAGAATGGTTCGGCGACGGCGACATTTGCCATGCCGGAAAATCTGACCACATGGAAGGTGAGCTCCTGGGGAATGACCGAGGGAACAAAAGTCGGGCAGGAGGGCGCCTCCGCCGTCACAACCAAGAATCTCCTTGTCCGCCTTCAGACGCCGCGTTTCTTCCTTGAGTATGACGAGGTTGTTTTGAGCGCCAATGTCCACAATTATCTTGCGGGTGAGAAACGGGCGCGGGTGAGCCTCGAAGTTCCGGAGGGGCTTTTAAAACTGATTGGCGAAACGCCGCGCACAACTGATGTGACCGTTCCTGCTGGCGGCGAGGCGCGCGTGGACTGGCGTGTCAGGGTTCTCAGGGAGGGTTCTGCAAAGGTCACTGTGCGCGCACTCACGGACGAGGAGTCCGATGCGATGCAGATGAGCGTGCCCGTCCTTGTTCACGGGGTAACAAAACAGGTTGCGAGCACCGGCTCAATGCGCCCCGATGATTTGAAGAAATCCGTGACGGTGGAGCTGGATATTCCCGATATGAGGCGTCCTGAGCTCACGACACTGGAGGTGCGTTACAGCCCCACGCTTGCCCTCGCCATGATGGATGCCCTGCCGTATTGCCTCTATTATCCATACGGCTGCACGGAGCAGACGATGAGCCGGTTTCTCCCAAGCGTCCTGACGCTGAAGACGCTTCAGAATATGGGTATCCGTCTTGAGGATGTGAAAGCGATTCGCGGGCGCATGGATGAGATTCGGCGGATAAACAAGGGGGAACATACACAGCATTATTCAGACAGCCCGATTTTTGACGAGGCGGAGCTGAACA
>JAPLSR010000097.1 GCA_026398545.1 Candidatus Sumerlaeota bacterium
GTCTCCTTCGTGGCGGCATCAACAGAGACCACAAGCCAGTCAATCCTGATGTGTCTGACTTTCTCCCACATCTCAGGCGTCAGGAGGAGTCCGTTGGTGTGAATCAGAAAGGCAACATCGGGATATCTCTCCGCATCAAAGTGAAACAGAAACTCTCTTGCCTCCGGCACAACAAACACCTCGCCATCGCCCATGAGCTTGACGCGCTGGAGGGAAGGGAGAAATTTTTCCACACCTTCAAGCGCTTTTCGCATGAGCACGCCACTTCGGTCTTTAACCGCCGGCGCGGAGCACATGATGCAGTGCAGGTTGCAACGCGGGTCGCATGAGAGACCGACCTGCGCCGGTCCGGAGGACATGAGCGTCCGCCCCTCGCGGATGTCATCGAGCATGCCCTGCGTTATCGGGACGATGTCATAAGTCTCAGGCGTGATGAAATCCACGGCAACCCGGGTGTCATTATAGATTTGCGGGCAGGTGCGGGCGTTGCAGAAACTCTGCCAGTCGCCCCCTTCATACATCGCCTCCCGCACATTGCGGAACTGCTCCCCGTTCCAGATTTCCTCAAGGGTCTCTTCCCTGAGCGAGCCGATGGAGCCCTTGAACCATGAGCCGCAGCAGGGAGTGACCACACCGCCCTCATTCACCTCAAGCCAGCGGAAGGGATTCAGACAGCGCACACGTCGGGGATGGGAAGGGTCATTCCGTGGAGCGCAGGCAAATCGCCCGGAGGGTTTTATCTCAGAATTTTCCATGACTCATAAATTATCACGCAATATTTCGGTGGGATTCTTAAACAGAACAGAAATTGGCGCAACTGAAAATCCATTTAATACATTTGAAATAAAAAATTTCTCTGTGCCCTCTGTGTCCGCCTGAGTCGGACTGTGGTGAATCTTCTTTTTTTAGAGTTTCTAAATCCATCTCAGGCGGATTCAAGGACACGTAAGATATTCTCCCCCGCCACCTTTTTCAGGTCGGTCTCACTGTAACCCCGGCGCAAGAGCTCCCCAAGGAGCGCGGGAAATGCGCTCACGTCGGAAAGACCCTCAGGCGTGGTCTGAAATCCGCCAAAGTCCGAACCGATTCCCACATGGTCAATCCCCGCCACATCCCGCACATGGTCAATATGGTCAGCCACATCTGAAAGCGTCACCGGGGCGCGGGCTCCCACACCATCCAGCGGCACATCCCCATCGGCCTTCCTGAGAAACATCGGCACAAATGCCACCATGACCGCGCCGCCATTCTTCGCCACACGTCTCAGGACATCATCAGGGACATTACGAGGCGTGTCGCAGAGGGCGCGTGCGCAGGAGTGGGAAAATATTACCGGCGCGCTCGTGGCTTCAAGCGCACCCGCCATTGTCTCCACAGAGGCATGAGAGAGGTCAACAAGCATCCCGAGGCGGTTCATGACATGCACCAATTCCTTCCCAAGCGGCGAGAGCCCGCCGTGAATCCGCGAGCCGGTGGCGGAGTCCGCAAAACCGTTAGATTGGGAACAGGCAAGTGTCATATAGCGGGCGCCAAGGCGATAAAATTCCTCTAACCTCTCTAAAGAGCCTTCCAGAGTATGGGCTCCTTCGACCCCGATGAGGCAGGCGATGCGCCCCGCCGCATGGATACGCCGGATGTCACTTGCGGAATAAGCCATTTCAAGATGGGCGGGATGAAGCGATGCCATCCTCCGGACAAATTCCATCATCCGCACAGCCACCCTGTCCGCACCTTTGCCAGCCCAGTCGTCCGGGATATAGACAGCCCAGAATTGCGCCCCAACGCAACCTGCGCGCAGGCGCGGGATATCCGTCTGAAGGCGTGGGCAGACTTGACTTGTGTCCGAGGAAAAATCAAGCGCCTCAGGATTGCCGTCATAATCCTTCAAATATCGCCAGGGCATGTCATTATGTCCATCGATAAGCGGCGACTCCTGAAGCATCGCCCTCACGCGATGTATAAGACTCTCATCTTTTGATAACTTGGTCATTACTTATTTACGGCGGATTAAGGTCCCTGTTTTTCCCCACCCGCCGCCTTCTCCGATGACTCGCTCATAATCCGATGCATCTCATCCTCCGCCACATCGAGGATTAAATTATGGTCAGTGCCGGCATAAGGGTGAAAAACGATTTTCCCCTTGTGGCTCTCAGCCAGTTCCTTCCCCATCTCAAAAGGCACAATCTCATCAGCATCTCCATGAAATATATGGATGGCAGGAGGGTCGGGACGCAATATCAGCTCATTCAACCGCGCCCTGTTGTCAAATCTGTCAATCAGAATATAACAGAGGGGACGCCCCACGGAACGCCGTGCCATGTCTATCAAGCTTGTGAAAGGTGAGGCAAGGACGATGTGTTGCACCGGATGGCGCACGGCAAACTGGAGCCCCGTTGCCGCACCGAGCGAGTGCCCCATCACACCAAGGTCGCCCTCCAGCGCCTTCATCTTCACCCCGAGATGCATCCCCAGCGCGGAAAATGCCGCCTCGCTGGATTCCCCAATCGTCTTCATCGTCGCCCTTCCCTTGCAAAGCCCGTACCCCGGATAATCAATCAGCAAAAATCCATGCCGCCTGTCAGGATAGCGGTCGATGAAGTCGAGCCAGTCAAGGGCAAGTGCGGCGTTGCCTCCAAAGAGAACCCAGAGTCGCGCAGGCGGCTTGTCAGGATGCTCCGATGGCGGGATGTAAAAACAGACCTGCTCACCGGCTGAGGTTCTATACGGTATCTCAACGGCGCCGATGGGCAGCTCAATCTTGTAGGACGGTTCATACCGACGCGGGAAATAGACCATCCTCCGCTGGAAGATAAATAACAAGACCGGGCAACCCGCAAGGGCGCCAACCGCAATAATGGAGATACGAATCAATCTTTTCCTTATATCCCTTTTCAAAAACTGCGTCACTTGCTCACATCAATCCTTTCCCGACATCGCCTCCAGCTCTCCAAGCGGCTCCTCAAGGCTCCGAATCGCCTCGCACCAGAAGGCGGGCGTCTCGAGGTCCCGCCCGATGCTTGCGCGCGCCACATTTTCACAGGTGTCCTTGCCTGTCAGCTCAAGGAATCTCTCATAGCGCGGCAGGAATGCCGCCCCCTCATGCTTCAGCATATTGAAAAGCCCGCGGCTCAACAGAAATCCAAAGGTGTAAGGAAAGTTGTAAAACGTGACCTCGGTTATATAGAAATGGAGCTTGGACGCCCAGAAATATGGGTCATCCCCACCCTCCTCAAGTGTGTCCATAAAGATGCGCCTCTGCGTTTCGCTCATGAGCCCCTTCAACTGGCTCACGCTGAGTTCGCCCTTCGCCCGTTCCTCATAAAGCGCCTTTTCAAATTCATAACGAACCGGAATGTCCATCAGATAAACGGCGGCGCGACCCATATCCTGGTCAAGGATGAATTTCCTCCATTCGTCGTTGGTTTCCGCACTCACAAGAAGTCCGTCAGAGAGAAGCATCTCAGCAAAGTTAGAGGCAGTCTCTGCGAAGGTCATGGGGTAAAGATGCGCATAAGGACGCAAGTCCCGCATCACATGGCTGTGGAAGGCGTGTCCCATCTCGTGAGCAAGGGTGCACACATCGCCAATCTGACCATTATAGGTCATAAACACACGCGACTCCTTTGTGAGAAGCGAGCTGGTACAGAAGGCGCCGGGACGTTTGCCCGCGCGGGGTTCCCACTCCACCCACCTCCTGTCAATTGCCTCCCGGATAAATCTCCCAAGCGCAGGATAGGCACGGGCAAAGGAGTCCGTCACCATTTGGCGCCCTCCCTCCCATGGGAGCTGTTCTTTCTCAGGAAGCGCAAGAGGGGCGGCAAGGTCATACCATGCCACGCCTTTCGTCCACATCATCCTTGCCTTGAGGCGCAGAAATCGCCGCGGAATCTCAAGATTTTCATAAATCGCCTGAAAAAGGGCATCCAGCGTCTTTCTGGTAATGGATGCCTGAAAAAGGGCAACATCCAGAAAGTGGTCAATCCCGCGGTG
>JAPLSR010000047.1 GCA_026398545.1 Candidatus Sumerlaeota bacterium
TAGAGAGGCGCATAGCAAACCATATTTCCAAACCCATTCATTCCTCATCTGCTTATCCTCCAATTCCTTTTATATTGATTCAACAGGTTAAATTGTGCATGAATGGCATCGGTATGCAAGATTTTTTTGTTTGATTTTATTTTGGAGTAAAAGGTAGCGGTTTTTCCATATAACCTTATCGTGTGAATTAAAGATGTCGGGCAATACACTTTATGACATCCGGGGTTTTTTTCGGCGGCACCTGACGCCAGCCGTTGGATGGATATTTTTCCTCAACGTCGGAATCCTCATTTCTCAATTTACCATTTTGCTGGCGCTGGGCTGGGAGGAAAAATTCCTTTTCTACTTCAGCCAGATACCCTATTACGCCGTGCGACGTTTGCAGGTCTGGCGGTTTGTGACCTATATGTTTCTCCATGCCGGCGGGCTTCATCTGTTTTTCAACATGATGGCGCTCTGGTTTTTCGCACCTCGGCTTGAGGCGCGCTGGGGCGGTGTGAGATTTCTGAGATTTTATTTCCTCTGCGGGATTGGGGCGGCAATCGTCCACACCATCTTTACATTTCTCTTTGGCAATAAAGTCATCCTTGAAACAGGCGGGGCGACACGCGGTCTGGAGATGATGGTGGGAGCATCGGGCGCCATCTACGGCATACTCTTTGCCTATGCCTTTTACTGGCCTGATGAGACGGTGCTTTTGAATTTCTTCATTCCCATGAAGGTCAAGTATATGGTGCTCCTCTTCGGGACACTTGAATTCGTGAACACAATTGGAGGTTCAGGGAGCAATGTCTCACACATCACACATCTGGGCGGGCTTTTAACGGCGTTTTTATACCTGGGCGGCTGGCGCATGTTCCGTGGCGGCGGGGGATTCTTCAGGCGCAGACCGCGCCGCATGGTCAAACGCTACTACCGCGATGCCGACGGGCATATCTACGTCGAAATGGAGGAGGAATGAGGCGATTGGTGTTCTTTGTGACTTGGTGGTTAAAAAAATCGGTGTATTTCTTTTGAATTTACTATACTTATTTCAAAATTCTCCAAATAAAACTTGAATTCCGTCTGTTGAGATGTATTTTTTTAATCCAGTTTAAATATAATTATCGCGAAAAGGAGGGTAATTATGCGCTACGTATTCACCATAATGACGCTGATGCTTGCCTTAACATCGTGTACCGTGATTTTCCCCGGCAAGGAGAAGACGGGGGAGGAATGGGGAATCCCGCCCGTTCCCCGGGAATTCCGCGCCGCCTGGGTCGCCACGGTCGCCAATATTGACTGGCCTTCCAAACCCGGACTCCCCGTGGAACAGCAGAAGGCGGAACTCATCGCAATTCTCGATAAGGCGGTGGAAATCAATTTAAATGCCCTCATCCTGCAGGTTCGACCCCAGTGTGATGCCCTGTATGATTCGAAGATTGAACCATGGTCATATTATCTGACAGGCAAGATGGGGAAGGCTCCGGAGCCTTATTATGACCCGCTCGCCTTTGCCGTGGAGGAGGCTCACAAGCGTGGACTCGAGCTCCACACCTGGTTCAATCCTTATCGCGCCCACCTTCTCAAGATGAATGTTCCCGTCTCAGAGAACCATGTCTCCAAGACCAAACCTGATATTGTCAAAAAATACGGCTCTTATCTCTGGTGCGACCCGGGAGAGAAGGCAACTCAGGACCAGACTATGAATGTCGTCCTTGATGTGGTGAAACGCTATGATGTGGATGGCGTCCATCTTGACGACTATTTCTATCCATACAAGGAGAAGGGACCTGACGGAAAGATACTTGATTTCCCGGATGAACCCAGCTGGAAAAAGTATAAGGACTCTGGAGGAACGCTCAGCCGCGATGACTGGAGGCGCGACAATGTGAATACCTTCGTCAAGCGGTATTACACCGAAGTCAAGGCAGTGAAACCCTGGGTCAAGGTCGGCATCAGCCCGTTTGGAATCTGGCGCGGCGGCTTCCCTGCAGAGGTGGCAAAAAACGCATTTGACCCGTATTCGGAGCTTTATGCCGATGCGAAGCTCTGGCTGGAAAAGGGATGGGTGGATTATTGGACACCGCAGATTTACTGGGAAATATCATCTCAGCGCACGCCCTACAAGCCCATCCTGAAGTGGTGGGTGGAGCAAAACAGGGAGAAACGCCACATCTGGCCCGGTAACTACACAGGCAGATGGAGTGCGGATGAAATCACTTCTCAGGTTCTTGCCACGCGGCAGCAGCCGGGCGCAAGTGGCAATGTCCATTTCAGCATGAAGGTGTTTATGG
>JAPLSR010000125.1 GCA_026398545.1 Candidatus Sumerlaeota bacterium
GGGATGAGTTCTCCGCCGCTTCCGATGATAGCCTCGGCATAAATATTATCCGGCTGCATCCGGACAAGGATGAAATCCACGTTGGGGAGGAATGTGAGTTTGTTGATGTGGCAGGAGGTGTTCCATGTTTCCATGGGCGTATTTTCAAATGTGGGGACAAAGAACCAGGGCATGATGCCGCATTTCTTGAAGCCAATCTCTCTGGCATAGATGGTGAGTTTGTCATAGAACTCCACAAGGACTTTTGCCTTCAGCTCCTGCAGGCGCAAGTAAGCAACACTTTCATCCTGGCTGGTGGGATAGGAGAGGTCCGGATAGACCTCGCAAAAGCGCTCATGGAATTTGTCCCTTGTGCCGGGGATGTCCACGCGGAGCATCGGCTCTTCAAAGACCACCCAGTCAAATCCAAATCCGCGCAATGTGCGTGAAATGTTCTTTATATATTCCAGCCAGCCGGACGCGGTAAAGGAACCGAAAAAATTCTTTTTCCCGTATGCTATAAAGTGCTGATACACATATGTGGTATTGTCAGTATTATACTGGGCGTTCTCAATACCCACATCATCGAGGTAGCCGACGGTGGATTGAATCTGGACACATGCCGGATAGCCATGCTTATGCGCCATGCGGACAAAATCCTCATAGGGCTTTCTGAACCTGCCATTGAGTTCAGCAAGGGGGAATGCGTAAAAGGCGCTGTAGGCAACATCAAAATTCCAGCGGCGCATGTCATCGAAGTAGCGCGCGAGTTGTTCCGGTGTGGCGGTTTTATCCGGAGAGGTTGGCAAGACATTCATGGGGAGCCTCCTTTATGGCGGTCCGGCAAAAAACTGCATAATATCTCCCCATCTGGAAACAAGTTTTCAACCATTTTCCATTCAAAAGAAACTCTCATCAGATATTGCACCACAAAGCCTCAAAGGCACAGAAAAAGAACGCCGTATTTTGGGATTGACTTTCGTGCACCGTTTCCAAGGATTTGTCTCATATATCCTGATTGGTTGAGGCGGCGGTGAATCCCGAAGAATATGAAAAGATGTATGCACGGGAGAATACCTACTGGTGGTTCCAAGGGAGAAAAAAAATCCTTTTGGGAATGATAGAAAGATTTCACCTCCTTGGCGATGGAACCTTGCGTGTTCTGGATATTGGCTGCGGAACAGGTTTGATTCTTGAGGGGCTTTCCGGCCGCGCCTTTTCACTCGGACTGGATTTTTCCCCAAAAGCCCTCACCTTCTGCCGTCAGCGTGGGCTTCAAAACCTCATCAGAGGCGATGTGAGCCACCTCCCAATTGCAGACTCCTCTATTGACCTCATCCTTGCCCTCGACCTGTTTGAACACATAGAGAATGACCGCTCTCTCATGAGAGAGATTACACGTGTCTTGAAACCTGGCGGATGTCTTCTCGCCACCGTGCCTGCCCATCAGTATCTCTGGAGCCAGCATGATGAAGCCCTGCATCACTTCCGGCGATATTCAAGGGGTGAATTTCGCTCACTTGTTGCGGAATCCGGTCTCCGGCTCAGGAAATATTCCTATGTAATCACATTCACATATATTCCCATTCTTCTATTCAGGATAGCCCAGAAGGTTTTACATCTTTTCCACCCAACAAACACAAACCCCAAAACCCATATAATCATGCTGCCAGGACTTTTGAATTCCATCCTCATTAAAGTCCTTGAGCTGGAGGGGGCGTTCTTGAAATATATGAACCTGCCCATAGGGGTCTCTCTTCTTTGCATAGCGGAAAAAAAGACCTGACAATCATAAAAAATCGCATAGTTCTTTTAAAATGATTGACAGGGTATAAATCGGAATATTTGATTGAAAAGTTGAATTATTGACGAATCGGGCAACAGTCTTTGATTTCCCAAGTTCATGATGAACAGGTAAATTTTCTCAACACACACTGATGAAGATTAAATCGGACATTATAACAAGATTTAAATCGAAGTTCAAAAGGGACATCTCCGACCCTCGCCAGCGCGACCTTATTGTCGAAGACACCCTCCGCCAGTTTGAGAAAAAGATGGAAACGGCAGGGGAGAAGGGCTCCGCCTCCCAGGAGGAGGCTTTTGCACTCCTTGACCATCTCGCATTTGAATATGAATCCAAAAAACTTGACTCACTTGACATTTATAAAAAGGCTTATGAAAAATTCCCGCAGGAGAAAGGGCTCCTGAGGGCTATCGTCGGTCTCCTCCGCGCCCGCGATGCCAAGAACAAACTGGCAATTCACTACTACCAGAAACTCTCCGATTGCGAACCGGAAAACTTCCAGATTCTTGCCCTCCTTGTGGACTGCTACAGGGAAAATCTTGAACAAGTCCCCCTTATGCTGACTTATGAACACATCGTGAAGCAATACCGGGAGATGGAGGATGCACAACGATGGGGCGTTGAGCCGGGACCGAACTGGGATTTTATCAAGTCCCAGTATCAGTCCGCCCTCCATAAACTCGGCGAAATCTACGCCGAGATGGGAAGAAATGACGAGGATGCGCTCTCCATTTACAGGGAAATCATCCATGTCGAGGAA
>JAPLSR010000399.1 GCA_026398545.1 Candidatus Sumerlaeota bacterium
GTATAAAATCCATGACCAGTGATGAAGCCTCTTTATGACTCCCGATGGGAATGGTATCTTTTCTCAACTCGCTGCCGAAATGGTGCTCAATGAAGGAGGGATGTGTTCCTTTGACGCCCACACGATGCGCCTTCCCGTGAATAAGAACCTCCCCATCATGCATTGTTTTGCGCTGAAAAACTTTATATGTGAGGGATGAACTTCCACAATTGAAGACTAAAACATTCATCTTCTATCCGCCTGACTATTTAATGTCGGTATAATCGGTAAAAAAGGAAAATCAATCTCAATATTCCCTGTCCGTTTGTTTTCTTCCCTTGTTTTTCATGTCAGGAAGATTCCTTTTTCTGATATTTTTTGATTGCAGTCGCCTCATTCTTATCCTTAATTCCCTTATCGTATGCTTATTTAAGTTCGGCCGTCGCAGCCAAATAAAAGCTGCTTTGGCGAAGTCGGCTTGTCAGGGGGAGATATATGCCAAAATTTATAAGCATCGGGATGTGTATCTTATTCCTATGCTTCACAGGAGGCGCGCTCATGGGGTTTGAAATACCGGAACCAATCCAGAAGATGATTAATGAGGGTGAGTATGCAAAGGCAAAGGGGGCGCTCAAGAGTCTTGCGGAAAAACAGGGCATCACTGAAAAGGAGCGCGAGGAGATTCTCTTTGAGGCGGAACGCCTCCGTCGTGTCCCTCGTGACTTCAGACTTTCGGAGGAGGATGTCCTGAAAAGTCTAAAAGAGGATATCCCTGATGCCTCCATGGATGATGTTACCTCCTGGACGAAAAGCGGCGCTCTCGAATCGCGCATCATTGACGGCAAACGCCTTTATTTCAACCGCGCAGTGAGAAACCTTTTTATCCTTAATAAGGATGCCGCACGCCGGAGGGTCAAAACTGCCGAAAAGGAGACCTCAACCACCGCCGCAGGCGAAATCAAAGATATGCGCATTCATGCCCAAAGGGCAATTGAGGCACGGCAAAAATCCAAGTCGCCCCTCGTCACCCCCAAACGCTTCCGCATTGAATATACCCTTTCTGTTCACCCGGGGGCAGTGCCTGAAGGTGAAATCATCCGCTGCTGGCTTCCATATCCAAAAGGGGTTCCCACCCAGTCAAATATCGCCCTCCTTGACTCCTTCCCCGGGGAGCCTGTCATCGCCCCGAACAAGATGCCCCAGCGCACCATCTATATGGAACGCCCTGCCCAGAAGGATAAACCCACCACCTTCTCCGTCACATACCAGTACACGGCATGGGCATTTGTTCAGCCTGTTGACCCCCGCAAGGTGGAGCCATATAACAAAAAGGAGGATGTTTATACCTCATACACCGCCGAGCGTCCGCCTCATATCACCTTCACGCCTGAAATCCGCAAGCTCGCCAAAGAAATATGCGGCAAGGAAAAAAATCCCTATCTCAGGGCGAAAAAGATATTCGCTTGGGTTTACGAGAATATCACATGGTCGGGGGCAATCGAATACTCCATCGTACCGAATCTCTCCATGCGCGCCCTTGAGCGTCGCACGGGTGATTGCGGCATGCAGGGGCTTCTCTTTATCACCCTCTGCAGGGCGAGTGGGATTCCCGCCCGGTGGCAAAGCGGGTGGTCACTCGCGCCGGGTGTGGAAAACATGCATGATTGGACACAGGTCTATTTTGAGCCCTATGGGTGGCTTTACGCCGACCCCTCGCGCGGTCTCATGGATTCCAAAAACCCCGATGTGAAATGGTTTAATTTTGGAAATTTTGACTGCTATCGACTGATTGTGAATACTGATTATGGTTGTGAACTATACCCGAAGAAAAATCATTTCCGCTCTGAGCCGGAGGATTTTCAGCGTGGCGAGGTGGAGTGGAAAGGCGGCAATCTTTACTTTGACCAGTGGGATTATATCTTCAAAGTGGTGCCCATGTCGAAATGATTGTCAAAAAACTCTGCTAACTCTGTGGTGAGTCCGCCTCATCCCGATTTTGCCGCATCCAGACAGCACCAGGCATACAGGGCGTCATAGACCTGGAACTGTTTTTCAAGGTTTTCCATGTCATCGGGGAATAGCAGGCTGTAACCTGCGGCGATGGCGCGAAGTCCGTGGAGCAAGGGTCGGGATGGGGATTATCCGTGTCGGCGCCATTCACAATGGCTGACATTTTTAAAAGCGCCCTGTCCTTCAAACCGTATTTTTCCATGATTGCCTCAAAGGAGCATTTGCCGTCCTTGTGACCCAGTTCCACATTCGGGATGTCAAACGGGATGGCGCCATCCTCTTCTGCGACCTCATTCACGAGGCTTGCCGCAACGAAGAAGAATTCCGCCTCAGAGTCAACAAATCTCCTGATAAGCCAGGGACATGCCACCCTGTCCACCTTGACATGCGCACGTGTGACCCATTTCATATCACTTGCTCCTTTCAATGCCGAGGGCGAATCTCCAGTCCAACATAGTGGAGGTGCGGAAGATAACCTTCCGGTGTTTTCCCTGGAAGTTATATTCCACCATCCCCTCATCTTTGGCTAACATTTCCTTTATTGCCTTTGTCATAGACTCGCTTCCCTGTTTGGTTGGGTCGACAAAAACACGCTCAGGTCTCCAGTTCAGGGTCGTCTCACTATCTTTGTTGATGGCGAAGAAGACCGCATTCTCCGGGAAATTCATTTCCCCTTTGACCTTTTCACTCAATTCCTCAAGGAAGATGGATGCCCCCAGTGCACCGATGACCTTTCCTTCATTCTTTATGGGCGAGGCAACCACGAGGGATTTTTTGCCTGTGGATTTGCTCACCACGAGAGAACCCTTCACTTTTTCGCCAGCCATAAGTCCGGGGAAGTAATCCCTGTCTTTGAGATTTTGACCGGTGAGCCCCATCTCCACGGAAAAGTAGGAGCCATCTGGACGGATAAAGAATATTGTTGACGGGACATCCAGATTTTTCAAGGCGGCGAGAAGGGGTTTTATCTTTTCCCAGTCGCACGATTTCGCCTCAGTTGCCTGTGCGAGGACATCCAGAGAATTTGCCATGCTTTTTATGTGATTCTCCACCAGGGAAATCATGGCGCAAAGGGCATAATCACCGCTCATTGTAATATCATTGGTCAGAGGATGGCGTGGAGGCTTGGCTTCTTCCGCTGGAGAAATTATGGAGAATCCGATAAATAAGAGTATCAGCCCTGAAGCAAATGTCTTAATTCCTTGATTTTTCATATATTAATACCTCTGGTATGGGAATTTTCACAACCAAAATATCGGTGGGATTATTCATCTAAGGAGGGAAATGTCAATACATTATGAGGAGCGTTGGTTGATAACCATGATTTTTCAAGGGCGTATGGAAGTCGAAACACAGTAAGGTTAAATTTTGCGGGAAATTGTTCGTCCCGTTTTACGGTAGCCTTCATTTCGTCTTCAGTAGTATCACGTTATTCCATCCATTCACTACCATGAGGGGTGAAAACGAATGCAAACACTTGTTATATGTCAAACTATCACGCTCTTTTCCAGTGTCGAATGTGTAATATATATAAAAATATTGCCGGAAGAAAGCACAAAGCACAAATCAGATAAACAGTTGGCGGTTCCAGAACATTAAAAAGAGGATTGCTCTTAAATGGGAAGAATGGTTTGATATCTTGATATATTGGTGCGTCAAGAAACACATGGAGCCATGCACCTAAAACACCTGCCAGAACCATATTGAAAAAAGAGGGAAAGTAAGAAAGTCGAAAGAAAGCCAGGAGTCTCACAAGATAGTGCCTTAAAAAGAAACATAACAAAGCTGTAAGAAATCCCAGCAATGGAGAAAAGAGAAAAGTATGTGAGATGCCATGCAAAGGTTCATTAAGATTGAAACTCAAAACAATCAAAGGTTCAATATCGATAGTCACATTGACTAACAGGAAAACTGGCAAATCAATGTGACGTTGAAGAGGCAACGCAATTAGAGCATTAGGTCCAAAATGATATGGAGTAAATGGCATATAAGGTTCGTTTTTCCTTTTGACAGATAACGGTCTGCATCAACCGCGTTCCCCGGCGCAGTTTCCGCGCCGCATGATGTCACAGATGCTCTTGACCGCCTGATCCACCGATTGTGGGGTGGCAAGCCGCTTGCCGTTGCCGTTGTTCTTTCGTCCGCGTGGCATATTCATTGCTCCCTTGTCAGCATGTTCATGATCAGCCGGATGAGCACGTCCTTATCCTTCGGGTTCGACTCCGCAATCAGAAGAGCCAGGGCGGCAAGGCCTATGTCGTTGATTATGGCTTCGCCGGACGGCAGGATCAGGCGGCTATTCCGGTTCAGGAAATCCACAAACAGCATGGCCCCGATGCGTTTGTTACCGTCGGAGAAGGGATGGTTTTTAATGACAAAATAGAGGAGGTGGGCGGCCTTGGATTCGATGCTGGGATAAGCCGGAGCGCCTAAGACACTCTGGCGCAGATTGCCTAGAATCGCCGCCAGGCCCTCGGCTCGCTCCTGCCCGAAGAGGTCTCCAGCCTCCTTCCGGTCGAGCAGGTCTTCCTTGAGACGAACGATTGCAGCACGCGCTTCTTTGGTGGAGGGCAGTCCGCCGCCCGGTTCTCCCTTCGGTTCAGTCAGCAATCCTTTGTCATAGCGCTGCAGCAAGAGAAACGTATGGGTGTAACGGGCAATGACTTCCACCAACCCCCGTCCCATGTCTGTGGTCAGTTGCGGACTGGCGACGGCTCGCCGCGCCATTTCCAACGCAGCCTCTATCTCGCGGGCATTAGTTTCAAGCCGCTGGCGGTTGATGGTGACGCCCCGAACCAGATGCTCGCGCAGCACATTCGTCGCCCAGATGCGGAACTGCGTGCCACGTTTCGAGTTCACACGATAGCCGACGGCAATGGCAACGTCGAGGTTGAAATACTCGACTTGGTAGGTT
>JAPLSR010000312.1 GCA_026398545.1 Candidatus Sumerlaeota bacterium
GTTGATGTCTCCAGCGGTGTTGAGAGCGCCCCGGGAAAAAAGGACTATGAAAAAATCAGGGCGTTCATCCGCGCCGTGAGGAGTCTTGAAATCTGATTGAGTAACCTGCAATAACCGGATGGTTAAGGGAGGAGGTGCGTCAATCATGGCGGTGAGTGCTGAGGAGATTGAGAAAGGCAAAGAATTTCTCAAAAGGAAGGGTGCAAGGCGGATTATCCTCTTCGGAAGTGCACTCCGTTCTCCTGAGACTGCCCATGACCTGGATATTGCCTGTGAAGGAATTACACCGGAGGAATTTTATGCTGTAGCAGGAGAGGTAAGCCGATTACTTAATAGAGAAGTGGATCTCATAGAACTTTCGGACAATACACCATTTACGCGCCATGTGGAAAAAGTGGGACGGGTGATTTATCATGATGAAAGAACATAATGAAGAAATCTTTATTCAACTGGGTTACATTGAAGAGACCATCAGCCACCTGTGTTTGCTCCTCAATGACATTGAAGCAGGTGAACCTGAGAATCATCAGATGGCAGCAGTGGGAGCCTATCTCGTAAACTTTTACAATGGGATAGAAAACATTCTCAAAAACATTTTACGTTCCCACAATCTTGACCTGCCTGGCGGTATGGATTGGCACCTTCAATTGTTGAATATGTTTGGTTCTAAGGGACATCCAAAACTCCCCCATTTAATTGATGAGGAAATGATGCGTCACCTCGACACTTATCGCGCTTTTCATCATCTCTTTGTTCACGGTTACGTGATATTATTGCGATGGGAACGCTTGCGCCCGAATGCCGAACGAGCTCCCTCAATTTTCGCAACATTTCGCCATAAAATTGAGGAATATCTGAAATCCGAAGAGTCACAAAGTGCTCAATAGAATATGAAAACGATATTTATAAAATGGTAACCCAAAAAACTAATATTCCCCTTCCTGATAGTTCCGGTCATTACGGTCCCTTCGGCGGGCGCTATGTCCCCGAAACGTTGATGCGCGCCCTCATTGAACTTGAGCGGGAATATAACCGCCTCAAAAATGACCCGGACTTCAAGCGGGAACTGCGAGGGCTCCTTGCCGATTACGCTGGACGCCCCACACCGCTTTATCTCGCCTGTCGTCTCTCGGAAACACTCGGCGACCGCGCCCGCATCTATCTCAAACGCGAAGACCTCGCTTTCACCGGCGCACACAAGATTAATAACACCCTCGGTCTGGGGCTCCTCGCAAAGCGCCTCGGCAAAAAACGCCTCATTGCCGAGACGGGCGCCGGACAGCACGGCGTCGCTACTGCAACGGTCGCCGCCCTCTTCGGCATGTCATGCGATGTCTACATGAGAACGGAGGATATGGAACGCCAGAGGCTGAATGTCTTCCGTATGGAGCTCCTCGGAGCGCGAGTCATTCCTGTTTTATCGGGCACCAGAACTCTCAAGGACGCCACGAATGAGGCGATGCGCGACTGGATGGCAAATGTGGATGACACGCATTATATCATCGGCTCCGTGGTTGGACCGCATCCGTTTCCCATGATGGTGCGGGATTTTCAATCGGTCATCGGACATGAGACCCGGCGTCAGCTCAGGCGCAAGGAGGGTCGGCTCCCTGACCATCTGGTCGCCTGCGTGGGGGGCGGCAGCAACGCCATGGGGCTGTTTGCGCCATTCTACAATGATGCGCGGGTGAAATTCCACGGCGTTGAGGCGGCTGGCTTCGGCATCTCCACCGGCAAACACGCCGCCTCCATCAGCATGGGCGAGACCGGCATCTTTCACGGCAGCAAGAGCTACGTCCTGCAGACGGATGATGGTCAGGTGACGCCTGCGCACTCTATCTCGGCAGGGCTGGATTATCCGGGCGTGGGACCCGAGCACAGCTTTTACAAGTGGAGCGGTCGCGGGGAATATGTGAGCGTGACAGATAACGAGGCACTCGAGGCGTGTGCATTGCTCTCCAAAACGGAGGGCATCATCTGCGCCCTCGAAACGGCGCATGCCATAGCCTATCTGCCCCGCCTTGTCCCGCAGGTCAAAGAGGGCGCGCTGATTGTGGTCTGCCTTTCCGGCAGGGGCGATAAGGATGTGTTCACATTGCAGAAGCATCTGGGGAAGGACGGGAACCGCCACACATGAACCGGATTGACAGACTTTTTCAGGACAGGCGCAAGGCGGGAAAGTCCGCGCTCATCCTCTATGTGACGGCGGGATATCCCGACCTTGCCGCCACGGAGGCGCTTTTACCCGCTCTGGAAGAGGCAGGGGCGGACATGATTGAACTCGGCGTCCCCTTTTCCGACCCCATAGCCGATGGACCCACAATTCAGAAGGCATCAACAGATGCGATTCACGCCGGAACCACTCTGAAAAAGATTCTCGCCCTTGTGCGGCGATTCAGAAAAAAATCGGAGATGCCCCTCGTCTTATTTTCCGCTTACAACCCCTTTTACAAATACGGCATCGAGGCGCTGACCGGCGAGTGTGCCCGCATCGGCATCGACGGTCTCCTTGTCCCCGACCTCCCGCCCGAGGAGGCGCACGACCTGATACATCTCTGTGATGCGTGGGGCTTATGCCACATCTTTCTTATCGCCCCGACCACACCCCGCGAGCGCGCCCGCATCATTACGAAAAAATCATCGGGCTTCGTCTATTACATCTCCACAAAAGGCGTCACCGGCGCAAGGGACTCTCTTGACCCCTCCATCCTCTCTCACCTGAAAACCCTGAAGGGAATGACGGACAAACCCATCGCTGTGGGATTCGGCATCTCAAGACCGGAGCATGTGGCGCTTCTCAGGGGCAGAGCGGATGGTATCATCATCGGGAGCGCCCTCATCAGGGAAATCGGCAAAGGGCGCA
>JAPLSR010000195.1 GCA_026398545.1 Candidatus Sumerlaeota bacterium
GCGGAGAGGGGAAAATGAAACAATTTTTTCTTTACTTTGGATTGTGCCTTGTTATCTCAGGGTGCTTCATCCGCAAACCTGAAAATAAGGGGCATCAAACCGCTGCGTCAGAGGGGAAAAAGGGGACACCTGTAAAAAAGGAACATGGGCAATACTGGAAAAACCGTATGAAGATTTTTCTTGCGGACACGCCAAAGCAATCCCCGGGCGGGATTGTGTTCCTCGGGGATTCTATCACAGAGGGCTTCCCGCTGGGGCAGTATTTCCCAGGGATGCACGTTGTCAATCGCGGCATTGGCGGAGACCGCGTCACGGGCGTGTTTGACCGGATGGAGGTTTCGGTCTATGACCTGAAGCCTGTAAAACTCTTTCTGATGATAGGGACGAATGACATTCTCTGGCCGCAATCTAAAATAAAGGAATGGACGCGGAATTATGACAACTTGGTAGTTAAAATAAAGGGGCATTGCCCCGACTGCGCTATTTATGCCCAGTCCATCCTGCCGACAAGCGGCAAGTTCGCACAGCATAATAAAACCGTGAAGAGATATAATGCCGTCATCAAAAGAATCGCAAAAAAGCGCTCCGTTAACTATCTTGACATCCATTCTGCCCTTGTGAACGAGTCGGGTGAGTTGCGGAGTGATTACACAAAAGACGGTGTGCATCTCACCCCCGCGGGATATATGCGCTGGGTGGCGCTTCTTGAGCCGTATATAAAAAAATGAGCCGGGAAAATTTCTGAAAGAGGTCTGGGGCGATGGGAGACCTGCGGCAAATATTTCTCCAGAGCGAGCCGCTGCTTCTCTTCATGGTGATTGGCATCGGGTATCTTATCGGGAAGATAAGGTATCGCGGATTCAGTCTGGGGATTGCGGCGGTTCTCTTTGTGGGGCTTTTTTTTGGCGGATGGCAGCCGCAGGGCGCTCAACCGCTTGTGATTGCGAAGGAGGTCAGCGAGGTCGGGCTGGTTCTGTTCGTGTATGTGGTGGGGCTTACCAGCGGAGCGGGTTTTTTTGACTCCTTCCGGCGGAGGGGATTGCGTTTCAATCTGGCGATTGTGCTTGCCCTCCTGTGCGGCGCCTTATTCACATTTGCAGTGGGCTTACTGATGCGTCTGCCGTTCGGACAGATTGCGGGTGTGTTTTGCGGAAGCATGACAAACACTCCGGCGCTTGCCGCGCTGACGGAGAGCATAACACGCTCAGGCGTGTCCAATCCCGCAGATGCCGCCGTCGGGTATTCCGTCACCTATCCGTTCGGCGTTATATGCGGCATCGTATTCTTCAATTATTTTTTCAGAATTTACAGGGACATGCCGCGTGAAAGGCGGGCGGCGGCGGAAGCGGCGGCAAGGGCGCCGAAACTCACCGTCCGCAATTTTGAGATTACAAATCCCGCGCTCTTCAACCGCGCCATCGGGGAGCTCGCCGTGCGGCGGAAAGCAGGCGTTATGATTTCACGCATCCGCCACGGAGAGAGGGTCTTTGTCCCGAACAAATACACCATTCTGCAGATTGGGGACGTGGTTGTTGCAGTGGGGAAGCCGGATGACATTGAAAAGGCGAAGGATTATTTCGGCGCCGAATCGGATGAGCATCTGGAGGTTCACCGCTCGGAGATTGACATGCGCCGCATCCTGGTCTCCAGCCGCGAAGTGGTGGGCAAGACCATCGGTGAGCTGGGGCTTGACCGCAAGTTCAGCGCCCAGATTACCCGCCTGAGGCGGGTGGACGTGGAGATTGTTGCCGCGCCGGAGATGACACTCGAGATTGGCGACCGCCTGATTGTTGTAATGCCGGTGGAGAATTCGGAGGCCGTGGCGAAGTTTTTCGGGGACTCTGTGCGGGGACTTGCAGAGATTGATTACACCGCACTGACTCTGGGAATCAGCCTTGGAGTGATTGTGGGGATGATTCCGATTCCGATGCCCGGAGGCAACACCTTTTCTCTGGGATTTGCCGGTGGTCCCCTGATTGTGGGGCTGATTCTGGGACGCATAAGCCGGAGCGGGCCATTTGTCTGGTCAATACCGCTGGAGGTAAGCCAGGCATTGAGTCACGTTTGGCTTTTATTTTTCCTTGCCGGTGTGGGCGTGAGGGCGGGCGGCGCCTTCTTCAGCGCCCTCTCCACAACCGGATGGAAACTGTTCCTCCTTGGAGCAGGGACGACATCCCTCTCCACCCTCATCTCGCTGTTTCTGATTTATTATTTTGCCCACGGGACAGCGGTGCAGGCAATGGGCGCAACAAGCGGGATGCAGACCCAGCCCGCCACACTCGTCTGCGCTCACGACCTGAGCAAATCCTCCGAGACTTACATAGCCTATGCCACAACCTATCCCGTGGCTATGATTGGCAAGATTATCCTGGCGCAGCTTATCTTCATCATCGGCCAGGGGCTGATAAAATTTTGAGACACCATAAAACAGACTACCACAAAGTAATAAAGGCACAAAGAGACACAAGTGTTTTTCTTTTGAGTAATCTTCGTGTTCGCCTGAGGTAGTTACCGAGCACTGTTAATTATGAGGCTCTGGTTTACATCATACGTCATTGTTGTCTGTATCCTGCTCGCCCCTTTTGCACCTGCGGCGCATGTTTATCCGGACACTCGCTCCATTGATGACTCATCCACCTCCATCATTATTATCGGTGACACTCAGCACACAAGCCACTGGGAATTCTGGCGAGAGCGGAATGTGGAAGCTACACAGCGTCTTGCCGCCGAAATGGCACGGAGACATCCGGCGTTCATCCTGCATCTCGGCGACATGACGGCACGCGGCTCCTCCGAAAGTCACCGGGAGTATTTTGACAATGATATTGAACCTGTCAGGAAGGGACAAATCCCCATCTTTCCCGTCCTGGGTAACCATGATTATTACGGGGATGACAATCTTGCCCTGAGGAATATCCGCCAGCGATTTCCGGTCTTGAAGAAAAGCCTGTGGTATTCCTTTACCCATCACGGGATTGGATTTATCATGCTCAACAGCAATTTTTCAGATTTAAAAAGGGATGACATCCGGCGGCAGAAGGAGTGGTATGATGCAACGCTGAAAAGGATGGAGAAAGATGATGCCATCTCTGCCATTTTAGTCTGCTGTCATCATCCACCATACACGAACAGCGAAGTTATCTCGCCCAGCAAAGGTGTGGAGCGTGATTTTGCCGAACCGTTCTTAAAATGCAAAAAGACCGCGTTCTTTTTTTCAGGGCATTGCCATTCTTATGAGAGATTTGAGAAGGGTGGTAAAATATTCATAGTCTCCGGCGGGGGCGGCGGTCCGCGGCACAGGCTTGACATCGACAAAAAACATCGCAAGTTTGATGACAGGTTTGATGGTCCGGCAGTTCGGTTTTTTCAATTCTGTGAGCTTGTGATTCACGGCGACCATCTTGACCTTCGCGTCATACGGCTAAAAGGTGACGGGACGTTTGACGTGGCGGATGAATGCCGGATATAAACAGTTGACCACTCTTATCGCGTAAGGAGGGACATGATGAACTTATCCATGTCATGCGTCATATTATGCGGCTTTTGTTTCACTGCGCAGGCGCTTATTGCCGGGGGCGGCGAGAAGGACAAGGGGATGTTCCGTGAGAAGAAGGACGCCTTTTTAGAGCATCTCAAGGAGCGGGCGGCGCAGGCGGAGAAAAAAGAGGAGCCGAAGAAACGTGAATTCAAGATGGATTTTACCGGCATGGACCTCCCAACATCGCCCAGTCAATTCACACAGGTGTGGCACACTCCTCCCCTGTCGCAGGACCTGACAGGCGGGTGCTGGTCATTCTCCTCAACGTCGTTTTTTGAGTCCGAGACTTACAGGCTCACCGGACGCAAGGTTAAACTCTCCGAGATGTTCACGGTCTATTGGGAATTTGTGGAGAAGGCGCGTCAATTTGTGCGCGACCGCGGCGAGTCCGCCTTTGAACGGGGCTCACAACCGAACGCCACACTCCGAATCTGGAGGATGTATGGCGCGGCGCCGGCTGAGGCATACTCCGGCATGA
>JAPLSR010000338.1 GCA_026398545.1 Candidatus Sumerlaeota bacterium
ATGTTGTTAGTGATTGCGGGCGAAGAGTAGTCGTAGCAATAAATCCCGCCGCCGTCGATGTTTGCCGAATTTCCCGAGATGGTGTTGGTGGTGATTTCAGGCGAGGAGGAGGAGCAATAAATCCCGCCGCCGTCGAAGTTAGCCGAATTTCACGATGTGGTATTGTTGGTGATTTCAGGCGAGGAGGAGGAGCAATAAATCCCGCCGCCGTAATCTGCCGAATTTCCCGAGATGGTGTTGGTGGTGATGGGGGACGAGGAGGAGGAGCAATAAATCCCGCCGCCGTACCAGATTGCCGAATTTCCCGAGATGATATTGTTGGCAATTAGGTTGGTGGCGTTCAGGTTATAACAGTAAATTCCGCCGCCGTCGTCATTTGTCCCTAATCCATTGGCATCTCCGCCCGTTATGCTAAAGCCATCAATCGTAGCATTAGTAATATTATCCATTATAACCACGTGATAAGCTGGAAAGCCGCTGCGGGCGGTGCTGGCATCAATGGTGGTTACATTCGTTGTCCAGTTCCGCTGGTCACGTAAGGTCTCAGTGCCATTAAACCCACCATAGAGTTGCACGCCTGACTTCATTACAATCGCCTCATAGTATGTGCCTTTAACAACCCAGACTTCCTCGTTTGCTATATCTGCATCATTAATCCCTGCTTGAATCGTCAGATAGGCAGTAGCCCAGGATTTACCATCGTGCATTGGTCCCGGTGCATTTTTATTCACATACACTACGCCCAGGACTGAACATGTTAATGTCAAAAAAAACATCAATATTACAGTTAACCTTATGAATTTTACCATTTTCATCTTATACCTCCATCATTTTTTACTCATTATCTCATCAAGATAAAAAATAATAAAAATAATTGCACTTTGTCAAAATTACTTTTTACGCTATCAATAAGAAAATCAAGAACGAAATTTCAATTTTAACAAAAAATCGGGCGGGATGTCTGGACGCGCCACACGGGATTCGGAAGGTTGACTCGCGCCCGCACAAAGGCATTGTTCATTTTTTGGTTGCCTCATCCGTTCCGCCAGTCCAAATATATCTTTCTTGTTGCACACAATTATCTCACTTATTTCCGACAACTGACGATGGGCGAAAATCACATTGCAATAATCGGGGCGGGACCGACGGGGCTTGGCTGCGCCTGGCGCCTGAAAGAACTCGGCTATAACCATTTCCACATCTATGAGGCAAACAAGTACGTCGGCGGCCTTGCGGCAAGCTTCAAAGATGACAGGGGCTTCACCTGGGATGTCGGCGGCCATGTCCTTTTTTCGCACTACAAATATTATGACGACCTCTTTGACCGCCTCCTTGAAAGGCGTTACCTGAACCACATCCGCACCAGCTGGATTCGCCTCGGCGACCGCTTTATCCCCTATCCCTTCCAGAATAATCTCCGGTATCTGCCGACGCCCATCCTCCTTGAGTGCCTCATCGGTCTCCACCGCGCCAGTCAGAACTCGCCCGGCGCTCGGTCGCCAAAGCTATGTTCCAGCCTTCGCAGCCACTTCGGCGGAGTAGGCAGCGTCGGCGACAGAAGCCGCAACTTCCGCGAGTGGATTCTTGAAATCTTCGGCGACGGCGTCGCACGCCTCTTCATGTTCCCCTACAACGAAAAAGCGTGGGCATTCCCACTTGAAGAAATGAGTAAGGAGTGGATTGCAGAGCGGGTCAGCGTGGTGGATTTTGAACGCGTCCTGAAAAATATCATCACGCAGAAGGATGACGTCTCCTGGGGACCCAACAGCGCCTTCAAATTTCCCGAAGAGGGAGGCACCGGCGCTCTCTTCAGTGCATTCCTGCCACACCTCAAGGGGCGCATATCCCTGAATAAAAGGTGCACACGCATAGAAACCGAAAAACACCTCCTCCACTTTGAGGACGGCTCGGAAAAATCCTATAACACCCTTGTCTCTTCAGCGCCCCTCCCGGAACTTGTCTCCATGCTTGAGCCGCCGCGCCCCGACCTCCTGACAGCCGCCAATGACCTCGCCTTCACAAGCGGCATCATGGTCGGTTTAGGATTTTCAGGTCCTCCGCCCGGCAATAAAAATTGGGTCTATTTCCCAGATGACAGGACACCCATCTACCGCCTGACATATTTCTCCAACTATTCACCGAAAAACGCCCCCGATGAAAACCACTTCTCCCTGATGGGCGAGGTCTCATACTCCCCGCACAGGGAAATCAATAAATCCAATATCATAAATGAGGTTATTGAGGGATTTGTGAAGAGCGGCATCCTCCTTGAGGAACAAAAAAAAGACATCGTTTCCACTTTCGTGATTGACGTCCCTTATTCCTATCCTGTGCCGACATTGCGCCGGAATGCCGCCCTCGGGCGCATCATCCCCGCACTCGCACAAGTGGATATACACTCACGTGGACGCCACGGTCTGTGCATATATGAAATCGGAAACATGGACCACAGTGTTATGCAGGGGGTGGAGCTGGCGGATGCCCTCCTCAACAAGGGCGCCCAACCCACCATCGCCCCCTTTATTTTCTTACAGGAGAAGTGAAATGAAACTAATTGAGGGTCTCAGGGTCAAAACACTCCGCGTCCTGCCCGATGAGCGCGGACGCCTCATGGAGGTGCTCAGGAGCGATGACGCAGAGTTCTTTAAAAAATTCGGTCAGGCTTACATCACCACCGCTTACCCGGGCGCAATCAAGGCGTGGCACTACCACAAAAAACAAACCGATAACTTCGCCTGCATCGAAGGGATGATGAAGGTCGTCCTTTATGACAACCGTGACGGCTCACCCACAAAGGGGCTTTTCAACGAATTTTTCGCCGGCATTCACAACCCCATTCTTATCCAGGTCCCACCATTTGTCATCCACGGCTTCAAATGCGTGAGCGAGCGCGAGGCAATCGTCATTAACATCCCCACAGAGGTTTATCACTATGACGAACCCGATGAGTTCCGCATCCCGCCCGACAGCCCGGAAATTCCCTACAACTGGGCGCGCAAGGACGGGTGAAATAAAATTGACAATTGTCAATTTATGATGGATTTTCCAAAAAAAATACAGCCCTCCGGTTTCTTTGCGCGTCTGGACGGGCTGTTACTGAGTCCCCTCCATCCACCGGGGCTTAGAGACCTCTATTTCTATACACTCGGACTCCGCACAACCATTGCGGCGGGCGTGCCCCTGATAAAGGCGCTTGAACTGATGGCAAGGTCGGTCAAGCACCGCCAACTCCAGCGCGCCTCCCTCGCCATCAGCCGCGCCGTCGCCTCCGGAACCTCCCTGCCCGACGCCCTGCGCTCCCACAAACATATCTTCTCCACTTTCTTCATCAACGCCCTTGAAAGCGGCGTCCATTCCGGTTCCATCACCCGGAGCCTTGACCTCCTTGTTGAGCACTATGAGTGGCTCATGAACCTCAGAACGAAAATTATGCGGCTCATCTGGTATCCCCTTATTAATCTCATCCTCGGGACATTCATCGTGCTCTTCCGCGACCTGATTATCACTTTCATGAGCCACGCCTTCAACTGGGAGGAGGCAATGCCGGTGCTCCTGAAATACCTTGAAATCCTCATTGGCGGCGTCTTCTCCGCCTTTCTCGTCTCACGAGTTCTGAAAGACCCGCGCGTCAGACCCGCCACAGATTACTTCATAGTCGGTTTCCCCGTCCTGGGAAAATTTTACGCCAATTATGCCAAGGCAACCTTCTTCCA